>NZ_AP014624.1:917290-1223054 GCF_000829375.1 Chryseobacterium sp. StRB126 | reverse complement strand
CTTGATTCTATATTCAAATACCTGAGATACTGTTTTTCCATAAGGATCTACACCAGATAATGTAATTTTCACTGTAGTTCCTGTTGAAGGTTTTACAATCCACTTACCAGGACCTGTATTTCTTACAGAAGCTCCCGGAGCTGATAATGAAAGTTTAGAGTTGTCTGCACCTAAGATAGATCCTGATACAGGGTTCTCTAATCCTCTATACATTACATTCATTTTATCAGCAGAAAGTAATAATCCTTTTTCAAGTTTCACTTCTCTAGGTCCTGCAATTACATTGTAAGTATGCGTCCAAGGGAAAGATTGTGGCTTACCTGAAGCATCTGTTAATGTAATAGTTCCGGCTAGTTTATGTTCACCAATACCAGCTCCTGAAATAGGAATGATTCCTTTACCATTTTCCTGCTTGCTTACTCCAGAGATATTGATCTTATTACTGTTAGAATAAGTACCCAGCATTACTTTTACTTCAGCCTGCTTACCAGCCTGAATATCCGTAGGTCCGGAAACAATTGGCTCATAGCTTGTAAACTTAATACTAGCATCTACTTTTTCCTGAAGCATTAAAGCTAATGCATCGGATTGTACATTTCTGGCATCATTTTGGATAATTTCCAAATTAGATATTGCAGCAATTAATGGCTGATGATAGAATTTATTTTGGAACCAAGTCTTTTCGTTTGGAGATTTTCCTTTAGGATATTCCGCGATAAGAGACTTGTTAGCTCTCTCAACTAAATCCGTAAGCTGAGGGTTGTTACCAAAAGTTGCATTAATATAATTTCTTACATCATCAATTTTAGCTTTTAAGTCTAATGCATTTTTCGATGGTGTATTTTCGTCTCCTTCTTTAAAGAAGTATTCTGTAGTGGCTTCGTTATTGTTAAGGGCAGCGAAATTTTCACTTACATCAATATCTTTTCCTGTTTTAGGATCTTTATCATGAAATTCAGATTGTTTTTTCAACAAATCCTTGATCTTTTGAGCATGTTCTACCAATGCATCAATTTTACCTTTTAAAGTCTTGTAATCTTGCCAAGGTTTTGAATACGTATCCGGAACTTGCTGAGCCTTAGCTTCAAGCGTTTTTTCAAAGATCTTTTCGTTCTTCTTCTCTGTTAGAGTTCTTGTTTCATTTAACGCTCGGGTAGAGTCGTAATATGATCTGATGATTTCTGCGTCAATGTTTAGGGCCATCATCGCGATGAACACCAGATACATCAGGTTGATCATCTTCTGACGAGGGGTCTGTTTTCCTTGTGCCATTCTCTTTTCTTTGTTTTTTGATTAAATAGTTTAAGTTCAGAAATGGTTAGGAATTAAGACTTCATAGCAGTTAGCATACCACCATAAACTCTATTTAAATTATTAAGATTAGAGGTTAAACCTTGTAGCTCTTGATTGAATTTCTCAGAATGTTCAACAGATTTCTGCATGTCTGAAACATATTTAGTAGCAAATTCTGCTTGCTTCTTACCGCTTTCCAACTGCATCGCATATAATGCATTCATACTTTCCATATGCTGAGCAGCCTTGTTCAACTGATCGTTATATTTATGGGTCGAAGCAGAAACGTCAACAGTTTGGTTGATTTGATCTACAGAACTTGAAAACTTGTCAATTCCAGTTCTTAGTCTTTCGAATAGTTGAACATCTAATCTCGCATCTTCAAGCATTTTATCCAATTTAGTAGAAAGAGAATTTTCTAATTCTGCAAAGTGGTTACCTGTATTTCTAGTTGTTACATTTGAGTGTAATGGGTTTGGGTTAGCATGTTTATCTAATAATTCAGGGTAAACATTTTCCCAAGCATAAGACTCTTCAGTTTTTGGAGGGTCGAAAGCGAAAATAATAAAGATAATCGCTTCTGTAATAAGCCCTACCGTAAGAGCAATATTACCGTTAATTGGTCCCAAAGTAATGTGAGTAATTTTAAGCCAAGCTCCAAGAATTACAATTGCAGCACCGAATGAATAGAAGAAATTCATCCAAGCATCTTTCGTCTTAAACATATTGAGTTAGTTTTTTTAATGTTAAATAAAATTGTATTGAAAAATAATTGTTTTGGTTTTGTTATCTGTTAACTCTTCTTGGCTTAACAGCTGCTTCAGGAATGTCCTGTACAGTTCTAAATCCGATATAGCTTCTTGCTGAATCTTTTCTCTCCCAATCTCTTGCACCCGTCATTAACGCATATCCTATATCTTTCCAAGATCCACCTCTTACAGATTTTTTAGTATCCTTTTTATCTTTAGTAGAAGGATTTAATGTAGAAGAGAATCCATAAGAAGAGTTGTTATACGCAGATTCTGTCCATTCAGAAACGTTTCCAGCCATATCAAATAACCCAAATCCATTTTTCTTAAATTTCTTAACTGGAGCTGTATATGTATAAGTACCTTTTTTCTCGTCTTCCATGTAGTTACCTCTCTTAGGTTTGAAGTTAGCTAAGTAGCAACCTCTATCATCCATTAAATATGGACCTCCCCAAGGGTAAGTGGCATTTTGCATACCTCCTCTTGCAGCATATTCCCATTCGATTTCTGTTGGAAGACGGAACTGCAATGGTCTTTGTTTCTTTCTTTTTAAACTTTCGTTATAGTCAGTTTTCAATTTAGATCTGAAGTTACAATAAGCTCTTGCCTGATCCCAGGTAACACCAACTACAGGGTAGTTTTTGTAAGCTTTATGCCAAAAATATTGTTCAAATAATGGCTCATTGTAAGCAAAGTGGAAATCTTTTACCCAAACCGTAGTATCGGGATAAATCGCGATACTCTGGCTCTTAAGGTAATTCGCTCCTCTTTCGTTATCTGCAAGTGCTGCATCCATATCCCCCCAACGGTAAGTATACTTCAGTTTACTAACATCTAAAATTCTTTCGTTTCCAATTCTTGAAGAAGCAGGCAGATACATAGATTCCAGAACTTCTGCGTATTCTACATCCGGATACTTTGTAGTACTCCAGTGTAAAGGAATTTTCCAATCTAATCTTTTGCTTGCATCATAGGTACCGTCTTCACGGCCACCCTGCCCTTCCATATATTCCTGATAAGGTGTTAAATTTTCTTCTTTTTTAGCAAGGTATGCATAATCTCCTATGCTTGCTCCTCTACGACCGCCTTCATCACCACCTTCTCCGGCTGCTTCAGCGAGTAGAGTTCTTGCGATAGAATCTCTTACATAGTTGATAAATACCCTGTATTCTGCATTGGTAGTTTCTGCTTCATCCATGAAGAAAGAAGAAACAGTAACTGTCTTCAATGATGCTTTTTCAGGTGTATTTGTTGGGTCCTGGTCTGCTAAACCAGCAACAAATGAACCTGCAGGAATTGCAACCATTCCGTATGGTCGCTCCGCAACAAATGATTTCGTTTTTTCTCTTGGTATCAATTCTCCTTTTGTTCCTGGCTTCCCTACAGAAGAGCTGCCACCACCTGAACAAGATACCGATGCTACCGACGCAGACAATAATAAAAGAAATATCCTTTTCATGTTAATTTTTATAATTAAGCCGTAAATATATAATTTTTTTAAGAAACTTTTAAGATTTATTTTGAAATAACGAAAGAAATCTAAATTTATTTTATTTACACCTAATTTTTATTCTACAGTTACAGATTTTGCCAAATTTCTTGGCTGATCTACGTTCGCTCCTCTATATACAGCAATGTAATAGGCAAGCAGCTGTAACGGCACTGAAGCCACAATTGGAGAGAAACATTCTGAGGTTTCAGGAATTTCAATAACATAATCTGCCATTTCACTAACCTGACGGTCACCTTTGTTAACAACAGCTATAATTTTCCCTTTTCTTGCTTTGATTTCCTGAACATTGCTTACAATTTTATCATAGTGTCCTTTTTTAGGTGCTATAATAACAATTGGCATATTTTCATCAATCAGAGCGATAGGTCCGTGCTTCATTTCTGCTGCAGGATACCCTTCTGCATGGATATAAGAAATTTCTTTTAGTTTTAATGCTCCTTCTAAGGCAGCAGGATAATTATACCCTCTTCCTAAGTAAAGGAAGTTGGTCGCTTTCACAAAATCTTTTGCAATATTCTGAGCCAACTCATGAGTGGTATTCAATACTTCTTCAATCTTCTTAGGAATAGCTTCAAGCTCTGCAATTAAGCTCATAAATTCGGCATTTCCTAGATTTCCGTTATGCTTACCTAATTTAAATGCAATTAAAGTAAGGATAGTAAGCTGTGCTGTAAATGCTTTTGTAGAAGCAACCCCAATTTCAGGACCTGCATGGGTATATGAACCAGCATCTGTAATTCTTGCAATAGATGAATCTACTACGTTACAAATACCATATATAAATGCACCTTTTTCTTTGGCAAGTTTTAAAGCGGCCATTGTATCTGCCGTTTCTCCTGATTGAGAAATCGCAATTACAACATCTTTATCAGTAATGATAGGATTTCTGTATCTAAATTCTGAAGCATATTCTACCTCTACCGGAATTCTTGCATATTCTTCGATAAGATATTCTCCGATAAGACCTGCATGCCATGAAGTTCCACAAGCAATGATAATAATTCTATTAGCATTTTTGAACTTTTCTACATGATCCCAAATTCCCGCCATTTTGATAACTCCCTCATCTACAATAAGTCTCCCTCTCATGGTATCATGAATAGATTTAGGCTGTTCAAAGATTTCTTTCAACATGAAGTGCTCGTATCCTCCTTTTTCGATCTGCTCTAAGCTTAATTTAAGCTCCTGAATTTCAGGTTCAATCTTAGAGTTTTCATTAATTGTTCTGATATCTACTCCGGTTTCTAAAGAAATAGTTGCCATATGACCTTCTTCAAGATAAATAGCTTCTTTCGTAAATTCTACAAAAGGAGAAGCATCAGAAGCAATAAAATATTCATTTTCCCCAAGTCCGATAGCTAAAGGAGAGCCTAATCTTCCTACAACCAATACTCCTGGATAATCTTCGTGAAGTACTGTTATAGCATATGCTCCATATACTTCATTTAAGGCATATCTTACTGCTGCCGGGAAATCAATCTCCGGATTAAGATCCATAAAATATTGAATAAGGTTTACCAATACTTCAGTATCTGTTTCTGATTTGAAAGTAAATCCTTTTTCAGTAAGCATTGTTTTAATGGTATCGTAATTTTCAATAATACCATTATGCACTAGTGCTATTTTTCCATTATTTGACAAATGCGGGTGGGAATTTCTGTCGCTCGGAACTCCATGGGTAGCCCAACGGGTGTGTCCCATACCAATTTTGGCTGTTCCTTTTAATTGCTTCGAAATATTCACCAAATCCTCTACTTTACCTTTTGTTTTTTCTACTTCAAATTTGTTGTTTGAACCTTCTAAAACAATTCCGGCACTGTCATATCCTCTGTATTCAAGTCTTCTAAGACCGTTAATTACGATCTCATAAGCATCCTGAAAACCTGTATATCCTACTATTCCGCACATATTTATTTTGTCTTGTGTTTATTGTGTTTTTATTTATTATTAGCTGTTGAATAAGTAACCTTAAGCTGAACTCTCGTTTTATTCGTTTCAGTTTTATCCGATCCTATAAGAACAACTCTGTTCATGTCAGTAGCTCTGGTTGTATATTTGGGTCCATAAATACCTCCATTAGGGTTTTTCACAAATGCTCCTAAATTAAGGTATAGTATTTTATCTACCGCAGATACTTCAGGTTTTTCAACAATATCCTTAAGAGTTTGTGTAACTACAAAATCATAATATTCATATTCAACATTTTCTATGGTTGTTTTACCATAATAATACATTGGAAACCCTTTTGACATATCTGCTGTAAGTGCAAGGTCTTTGTCTGCAGTAGTATTTGTTACTGGTAGAAGAGTAAATTTACGATCAGCTGCTACAGACTCTGCATTAGCAAATGTTTTATTTTTATCTACAAACACTCTTATTTTAGCCCCTACAATACCCGCTTTATCTGTGCTAAATTTGCTCTTCAAAAGTTCAATTGTAGATTTTTCAATTTTCAATCCAATTGAAGGACCTCCCATTCCCTGAACAAAAAGCGCTTCATCACCTTCTGTTGTATTGTATTTCTTCGCCTGATCATAACCAGAGTTTGCTCTAGTATATTCATACTGTCCTAAATGAGCATTCTGGCTTCCCAAATCAAAATTAAGTATTGATTGTGATCTGGTTACCGTACCATTATCTGTTTTATCAGATTTATAGTACATTATAAGCTGCATATCATTAGGAGCAAACTGGAAAAGATAACCATCATTATTCTCTACAGAAAGTTTGATTCCTTTAAAAAATCTTGTAAAGTTAGCTGCATCCTGAAGTACAGGTTTTCCTTTTTGATCAAGAATATTTTCTTGGAAAAAAGTTTTATCCAAATTTATTCTAAAACCTAGTTTACCATCAAATACATTGGTGTTATCTGATTTTTTGGTAATGGTTACTGTGCTTACATTTCCATCAAAAGTAGCAGATCCAAGTAATTTATTATCTGTTCCGATTTGCCCATTAGAGTATGTGAACTGTGTTTTGCTTGCATCTATGAAATCAGTAACTTGCTGTACATTAATTTTCATAGACTTAAAATTTCCATCTGTATTACCGTATCTACGAACCGGATATGTTTTCTTTTCTATTGAAACGGTTACTTTATCATTACCGACTAGGAAATCATTTTTATCATAAGCACCGGGTGCTACTACTTTGTCTGCAAAATAATAAGTATCATCAGCTGTATTCGCGGGTGTTCTTACTACCAACACAACAGAATCCACTACTGGTTTATCTCCAAAATCAAAACTGGCCGGCATCCTCAGTTGAGTAATATAAGATGCTTTCTGCATTCCGAACTGGTCATCTTTAAAAGCTCCCAGAACAGCTACAGAAGTTCCTCCTGTAGCAAAAAGCCTTGTCCCATCACTTTTGATAGAGTCATTATTATTGATATTGTAGGCAATAACACGATATGAAGTTTCATTACCTGTTGCTCCATCTTTATCAAAGAGCTGCTGACCAAGAGAATCCGGATCCGGTTCACAGTTATAAAGAATTGCACTTCCGAAAACCGCCAATAGAAGCATGGCGAAAGTTCTTTTAAGAGTATGAGTCATTAAAAATGTGTTTTTTAATAAAGTTGATTTATAGAATCTACGTCAAGATACTCCGACTTTAGAGTCGCTGTTTCATTGAAAGCCTTATCCAGATCTTCATCCAGGAATTCGTCTCCTTTTACAACAGTATCTACATAGTTCATACTTTCGATAACGAAATTTTTGATTGTTGGGTTATCTAACGCTTTTAAGCCTGAAATATTATCAAACTTCAGCTTTTCATCGATCTTTTTATCAAGCTCAGCCTCTTTCTCGTTGTATAGAGAAAGAACAATTTTCGCATCCTTGAAATAAGTATCTGATTCGTAGTAAGTTTTAAGATAAATTGGGACAAATGAAGACATCCACCCATTCAAATGAATAACATCCGGTACCCAGTTCAGTTTTTTGATGGTTTCAATTACTCCTCTTGCAAAGAAAATAGCTCTTTCATCATTATCGTCGAAGGGGTTTCCTTCATCATCGAAATAATATTGTTTTCTTTTGAAGTATTCTTCGTTGTCTATAAAGTAAACCTGCAGTCTTTCCCCCGGAAGAGACGCTACTTTAATGATAAGCGGCTGATCCAGGTCGTTGATGATAATATTCATCCCTGAAAGACGGATCACCTCATGAAGTTGGAATTTCCTCTCACTTATTTGTCCAAATCTTGGCATAAAAACTCTTACATCATTGCCTTCATTGTGCATCTTAAGCGCCATTTTGTTTACCACAGCGGCCATATTTGTATCTTCCTGGTACGGATACATCTCTGTAGTAATGTACAGTATTTTTTGATTCGGCATAAACTTTCTATCTAATTTTTGTAAAAATGCTTTAATGTGCAAAATTACAAAAAAACATCCAACATTATTTTAATTAACATTTTTTTACGAAAATTCCCTTTCTCAAATTGGTAAAAACACATTTTATTATATGATATTTTTAGTATTTTTGAATAAGTATTAAAATAAACTATGGAAGTTATAAAAAACAGGAAAACCCTTCAGGATTTCATTGAAAGACAGAAGGAAATGGGAAAAAGAATTGGCTTTGCCCCTACGATGGGAGCTCTGCACAAGGGACATCTTTCCCTGTATGAGGAAGCAAAAAAGGAGAATGACCTTGTGATTTCTTCAATTTTTGTAAATCCAACTCAATTTAACAATCCTGAAGATCTGGAAAAATATCCGAGAGACATCAACAGGGACATCCTGATTCTGGAAAAATCTGGATTGGTAGACGCGGTTTATATTCCTGAAGTTACCGATATTTATCCTGAAAAAGCAGAAAGCCAACACTATGATTTTGATGGATTGGAAAATGAAATGGAAGGAAAATCCAGACCCGGGCATTTTGACGGCGTAGGAACCGTTGTAGAGGAATTATTCAGACAAGTAAAGCCTGATAATGCTTATTTTGGAGAAAAAGACTTCCAGCAGCTGGCCATCATCAGGAAAATGGTTGATAAAAAACATCTTCCGGTTAAAATAAAAGGAGTTTCTATTTACAGAGCAGACAATGGACTCGCATTAAGCTCAAGAAACCAAAGACTTCATGAAGACCGCAAAGAAGCTTCAAAAATCATTTACGAAACCTTAAAGAAAGTAAATGATTGGTTCAGAACGGTTAGTATTCCTGAAATTAAAGAAAGAGTAACTGATATTTTTAACAATCAGAAAGGGATGCAATTGGAATATTTCCTGATTGCCGATGAAAACACATTACAGGAAACCGACTTCTTCTATAAAGACAGAAAGTTCAGAGCATTTATCGTAGTAGTTGTGGATGGAGTCCGATTAATTGACAATATGCATTTGGATTAATAGACATTCACAAAGGTTATTCCTTAATAAAATACAGCTCTGATCATTTGAATGGTCAGAGTTTTTCATTTAAATGCTTTACTCCCAATATTTATTTTAGATTACATGCAAAAAAAATCAAAGGCCTCCGGAAGGAAGCCTTTGAAACACCAAATCACAAAATATTAATATGAAAAAAATTTACTTTTCAGTAAACTTGTGACCCGGCTGGGATTCGAACCCAGGACCCATACATTAAAAGTGTATTGCTCTACCAGCTGAGCTACCGAGTCGGCCACAATTAGGAATAAATATTCTTAATTATAAAATTTTCTTTGCAGTGCCTGCGACTGGACTCGAACCAGCACATCCTTAGGAAACCACCCCCTCAAGATGGCGTGTCTACCAATTTCACCACGCAGGCAATAAAATTACAAAATCTGTAATTTTTATTGCTAGTGACCCGGCTGGGATTCGAACCCAGGACCCATACATTAAAAGTGTATTGCTCTACCAGCTGAGCTACCGAGTCGGCCACTTATTAAACAAGTTTTCATTTAAGCAATGTCCCTTGTTTTAAGTGGTGCAAAGATATGACTTTTTTCTTTATCTCAAAACTTTTTCGCAAATTTGTTTAAAAAAAATTCATGATAATTTCACTAATTGGATACATGGGAAGTGGCAAATCTCACATTTCCAAAATATTAAGCGACAAAATAGATTTTAAATTGATAGATCTTGATAAAGAAATTTCCAGAAGAAATAAATTAACCATTCCTGAAATTTTTGAAAAAAAAGGAGAAATTCACTTTAGAAAACTGGAAAGAGAGGCTCTTGAAGAAATATTAGCTTCAGAAGAGAATGTAATATTAAGTCTTGGGGGCGGAACTCCTGTTTACTATAATAATATGGAGATCATCAATCATAATTCCAGAAGTGTCTTTTTAAGGACTTCCGTAGGGACATTGGTTGAAAGACTTTCTAAACAAAAGGAAAAAAGGCCATTAATTGCCAATATTTCAGATAAAGACCTTCCGGAATTTATTGCCAAGCATTTATTTGAAAGAAATCAGTTTTATAGTAAAGCTCAAATTAGTGTAGGGACTGATGACAGAGAACCTGAAGATATAGTTAAGGAAATAATAGAAAAGCTCTATCTCTAGAGCTTTTCTATTCTAATCTTCGTCTTTTGTTTCATCGCCAGTTTCTCCGAAGAAATCGTCCCAATCCGTAAAATCAGCATCAATATCGTTGCCTACATAATCATCCATATCCCTTCTGTCTTTCTTCGTAGGTCTTCCCTCTCCTTTATTTCTGTAATAGTCCTGAGACATTTTACGAAGTTTCAGAAGTTCATATTGTTCCTTATCTGTTACATCCTGTATATGAAGTGGCACCAATTTGGCTCCAATTCTGCTCTTAGGAATCTGCAAGACCTTTATTTTATAATCTATCTGATTCTTTCGGACTTTAATAATATCCCCTTCTTTTACCTCCTTAGATGACTTTACGGCAGACGTTCCTATAGAAACTCTATTCTTTTTAATCTCCTCAGTTGCAATACTTCTCGTTTTATAAAAACGAATGCTCCACAAAAATTTATCTATTCTCATATTTTTTTATACTTTTGCCGTTATATTATTTGTAAAGTAATTAAAGTTTTTGAAATGAAAAAAATATTTTTATATATCCTTGCTGGATCTTTGTGTTTTACTGCATGTAAAAAAGATGATGAAGTACCTACGTATCAGGAGCCGGAAGACATCAATGTTCAAAACAGCTATGATGATCAATCTATTAAAAGATTCATGGATGAAAATTATCTGGATGCTCAGGGAAATATAAAAGCTTTCAGTACTACGGATACTTCTGATGATAATGAAAAGAAACTATCACAATTAGATTATAAAACCCTTCCTTCTGGAACAATCTATATTATGAGAGACGGTGCACAGCCTGCTCCAGACAATGGTAAAGTAATTGCTACGGATGATATTATTAAAATAATGGGTAGAATTTATACTTATCAGGCTATTGATAATAACGGTACCGTTTTATTTTCTTCCAAATCTCAATTTTTAAACACGATAGATGATAGTACAATTCCGTTCGTTGATCCTGCGTATTACTATGCAAAGAAAAGTGTAAGAGAAGCCAACAAGCAAGAAAGATCTTACTTTGAGATACCTGGATTCAGAGAGGCATTACAAAAGTTTACAGCTTTTAAAGATATACCAAATTCAACTCCTTACAACCTGCAGGGTGTAATTATTGTTCCATCAAGAGCTGCATTTGCAAGAAACGCACACTATCCTTACTTAGGAACCTCTTATAGAAATAAATCATTTGTTTTCAACTTCCAGATATATGGAACCGAGACACGACCTACTGATGATAAATAAAAACAAGCCGTCTATAACAGACGGTTTTTTATTCGCGAAACACTCTTGAAAGCTGACTAGTACCAATCAGAATTTTAAAGTTAAGAAACCCCTTATTTTCAAGGTCATAAAAAATTCATCAAATCAAATAGTACTGCTTTTCAAGTCTACCAAACCTTAAACATAAAAAATCAGATTAGAATAGATCTCTAATCTGATTTTTTATTTATCACAGTAGCCTTTAAGCTACTTATTTATCTCAATTATTAAAATCTTGCCTTCTGTTTTACATTTCCTAAAATATCAGGGAAATAAAGATCTGCAAGGTGGTCAAATTCGTCTCCTCTCATGAACATGGTAGCATCTACTTCTTCATAAGAACTTCTTCCTGCTGCTGCGATCAGTTCATTGCAGGTATGAAGAGTATTTTTGTGGAAATGATATACTCTTTCACTTTTATCTGTAACATCCAATCCTTTGATTAACATTTTATCCTGAGTAGCCACTCCCGTAGGACAATTGTTAGAGTTACATCTTAAAGCCTGGATACATCCTAACGAGAACATAAATCCTCTCGCATTGTTACACATATCAGCTCCCATTGCTACAGCTCTTAAGATATCTAAACTTGTAAGGACTTTACCACTGGCAATAACTCTCAGCTTATTTCTCAGATTATAATTATTAAGAGTCCTGTTGACAAAGATTAAGGCTGGCTCCAAAGGCATCCCTACTCCATCTGAGAATTCCGGTGGTGCTGCACCTGTTCCTCCTTCAGCTCCGTCAATAGTTATAAAATCAGGATAGATCTTCAATACATTCATTTGTACGCAGACATCCTCAAATTCTTTAGTATCCCCAATACAAAGTTTAAACCCAACAGGTTTTCCCCCTGAAAGCTCTCTTAATTCCTGTACGAACCTCAACAGTCCGGCAGCATCAGAGAATGCAGTATGTGATGGTGGTGAAATAACGGTCATTCCCGGCGTTACGTGACGAATGGCTGCAATTTCCGGTGTATTTTTCACTCCGGGAAGTACCCCACCGTGGCCTGGTTTTGCTCCCTGTGACAATTTGATCTCAATCATTTTCACGTTAGGAAGTGTTGCATATTTTGTAAATAATTCCGCATTAAATTTTCCTTCATCATCACGACATCCAAAATATCCTGTCCCGATCTGCCAGCATAAGTCTCCTCCTTCGAGATGATAAGGCGAAATACCACCCTCTCCTGTATTATGGAAAAAATTTCCTTTTTTAGCTCCTCTGTTCAGGGAAATCTGAGCCCTGTCACTTAATGCCCCAAAACTCATTGCTGAAATATTAAATAAAGAAGCATGATAAGGCTGTGTACACTGTTCTCCTCCTACCCAAACTCTCGGAAGTTCTTCTGATGGGGATTTTGCATAAATAGAATGCTTGATACCTTCATATTTTCTGTGATTTACTTCCAGCTGTGTTCCAAAAGCTACCGTATCACTTATATTTTTAGCTCTCCTGTATACTGCAGAACGCTGATTTCTTGGGAACGGCTTCCCGTCAGTTTCCCTTTCAATGAAATATTGCTGCATTTCGGGTGAAATACTTTCGAAAAAATATCTGAAGTAACCCAGTACCGGGAAGTTCCTCAGAATAGCATGTTTCGATTGGTAAGCATTGTAAACACCCAATGCATAAATAGCGGATAGCAGCGTCGGTATCCAGTAATGCGCTTTTATCAGCAGTGCTACAACCCAGGTAGCGACTACTAATACAATTCCCCAAGATAAAAACTTATCTCTCATGAATGTAGTATTTAAAGTTTAAAAATAAATTTAGTGGAAATTTTGCAAAGAGCCTATGCTTTTGCTAAAAAATTTTGGTAGGAAGATTGCACAGAAACTGTGCCATCTGACAGGATTTTTTCTAAATTTAGAAATTCGATTTGATTTACGAATGCAGGATCAAAGTCTTTCTGGACTCTCACATAGTTTTCTGTGAAGCCAAACATTTTTCCATCCTTATTTTCATGCTCCCAAAGTACAGGAAGTGTTTTTCCAAGTTGAGCCTGATAAAATGCCATTTTTTTCTTTTCAGAAAGAATTCTCAGCATTTTATTACGTTTTTTTCTTTCAGCTACCGGAACTACTCCTTCCATTGCAGCAGCCTCTGTATTTTCTCTTTCAGAATAAGTAAATACATGAAGGTAAGTAATAGGAAGTTCATTAAGGAAATTATAGGTTTCCATGAATGTTTCTTCTGTTTCTCCAGGAAATCCAACAATAACATCCACACCAATAGCAGCATCAGGCATTACCTCACGGATTTTGTTTACCCTGTCATTGTAAAGTTTAGTCAGGTAACGACGTTTCATTTTTTTCAATAAATCATCACTTCCGGATTGTAATGGAATATGAAAATGTGGAACAAAGCTTTTACTTTTAGAAACCAGTTCAATACTTTCATCCTTTAAAAGATTAGGTTCAATGGAAGAAATACGGATTCTTTCAATCCCTTCTACTTTATCAAGTTCTGAAATAAGATCCAGGAAAGTATGCTCATGTCGTTTGTTTCCAAACTCACCTTTACCGTAATCACCGATGTTTACTCCGGTAAGAACAATTTCTTTAATATCTTTTGCCGCAATTTCTGAAGCATTTTTAAGAACATTTTCGATGGTATCCGAACGAGAGATTCCTCTTGCCAATGGAATGGTACAGTAAGTACATTTGTAATCACATCCGTCCTGAACTTTCAGGAATGCTCTTGTTCTGTCACCAATAGAATAACTTCCGATAAAAAAATCTGTTTCTTCAATCTCACATGAATGAACGATTCCCTCGTTGTCTGATTTTTCCAAATCATCAAGGTAGCTTAGAATATTAAATTTTTCTTTTGCTCCTAAAACAAGATCTACTCCTTCAATCTGTGAAATTTCCTCAGGCTTCAGCTGTGCATAGCATCCAACAATAACCACCAGCCCATCAGGATTGGCTTTCATGGCTCTTTTTACATGAAGCTTACACTCACGATCAGCATTTTCAGTAACAGAGCATGTATTGATTACGTAAACGTTAGCCTTCTCATCAAAGCTCACCTTATCGTAACCTGCATCTGTTAATTGACGGGCAATAGTAGATGTTTCTGCAAAATTTAATTTGCAGCCAAGTGTATGATACGCGGCAGTTCTTTGAAAAGTAGACATATGTTACTTCTGAATTTTATGGGTGCAAAGATAGTAATTTTAATAATAATCCAAGATTGATTCAATCTATTGTTTATATTCGTCCCTTACTTCCAGGCTGTTTTGAAAACAAACGGGTGATGAGTTTCCCTCCGTTTCTTCTCTGGAAAATTTGTTTTTCATTTCAGTATTAAACTCCTGAGATTTGTTTCTGGCAATAGACAATGTTTTCCAATCTTCATTTTTAATCATTTTAGCGATATAAACAATCTGCCCGATATGATATGGATAATGAGCAAGTTGCCTTAAAACAGCATCAATAACAGAATGTGCCTCTCCTCTTATATAAATTGTAGAATAAAGATTTTCTTCATTGATTTGTTCTAAAGCTTCAAAAAAACATTTCCATCCTTTTTCCCAGAATTCAAGAACCTCATCTTTGGATTTAAAAGTATTCACAAATTCTTCATCACGGTGGCGCCATGATTTTTCTCCGTCTTCAGTAAGAAAATTAGTCCATCTTGACAGCATATTTCCTGCGATATGGTGTACTATGACTGCAATGGAATTACTTTCATCGTTATACTGCCAGAAAATCTGTTCATCTGATAACTGACTAAATGATTTATCTCCAAGGGATTTATAATATTCAAAGCGTTTTACAAACAGGTCTTTCATTTTTTCTATTTTGATAACTAATGTAAAAAAATCAATTAGAAAAACCACCTCTTCAGAAGTGGTTTTATCTATGCTATTTATTTACATTATATGATTATTCCCGATTTTTAACCAATACCCAACCGGTAAATTTAACAGGGGTATTCTTAGTATTATTTTCATTCCATAATATAGAATACCAATAGGTTCCTGTAGGCACTCTTCTTCCGCTTACCGTTCCGTCCCACTTATAGCCGTTAAGTTTATCAGCCTGATGGATCTTGGTTCCGTATCTGTCGAAAATATTAATCACAAGATTTTGTTTACCGGATAATGCAGAATAATCAATCACATCATTCACACCGTCAGCATTTGGAGTGATAACATTAACCAGATTGGGAACAACAAATTCAACTTTTATAGGAGTACAATTATAATCATCTTTCACATAGATCTTATACTCTCCTCTTGGAAGATTGTTGAAAACATTGGAATCCTGCCAGGTAATATTATCCAACGAATATTTATAAGGAGGTGTACCTCCTATTACAGATACTGTTATGATATTATTGCCCACCTCAATATCAGAAATAACAGGCAACTCAGATGACATTACCTTTACTGTCTGCATAGTATAACACTCTCCGGTTTTGAGTTTCACCCAATACACCCCAACCCCAACAGTAACAGTTTGAGTGGTTGCACCAGTACTCCATTGATAGCTTTTGAATCCAGGCCCGGCATCCAAAGTAGTTTTACTTTCCACACATATCGTTTTATCTTTAAGTACACCAGAATATTTTGGCGGGGTTACCACTAAAGTAACTTTCACAATAGCATAACATCCTCTGCCATTGGTAACTCTAACATATACCACTCCGTTAGGAGCAATATAAGTCATTGGATTCAGAATTTCATTGGTCTGATTGATAGCATCTGCTTCGGATGGATAGTATTTTTTAGTGTTGTCCGGAGTCGTTACCGGAGCGTTTGCAAGATTAAAAGATCCGGTACTCGGATTGGATTCTAAGAAGCATTCTGTAAGGGTAGCCTCATGAACAACAACGATGGGATGAAATGTTAAAGTAATCTTTGCTATTCCGCTACATCCATACTCGGAAGTTACTTTTACATAAATAGTTCCTTCTGCAGAAGTAAATGCTGTAGGATTGATAATCTCATTAATTCCAGCATTAAGATCAAACATGCTGTTATAGTATTTCTTAAAAACATTTGTAGATGCTGTAACGTCTGCCAATGTGAGATCAAAAAGAGCTGTCCCAGCATTGTTATTGTTACATCCTATTAATGTGGCATCTTTTACAGCAATAGTCCCATCCTTAAATTTAAATGTCCCTGTCTGTTTACATTTATTGAGAGGGCTATTGGGATTAGTTGGATCAGTATAACTTATACTATAATAATAAACAGTTGTAGTATTTACTGATAGGGGAGCTGTAATGGGGTTATTTACTGTCAATGCATCGTTAGCACTGGTATGATAACTTACGCTAAAACCGGGATTTCCATTAACAATACCTGCGGATAACGTTGTAAAATCAAATACAACGGGGTTTCCACAGATAATAACTTCTCTTGGATCAGCAGGATTAGCTGCTGGAATTCCCGGTGGCATGAAAGGATTAGGCTGAATAGTAGGATCTGTGAACGGGGAAGCCAACGTAGCTGTTCCACCCCATGTTAAAGAGAAAGGCGCTGTTGTACTGCTCGTACTGCTCACCCAGTTGTCAATAAATAAATAATAAGTTTCCCCTGGTAGTACATCCAAATATTTGCAATAAGGAGTTGTTGATCCTCCAATTGCGTTTGTAATGGTGCTCGTCATGTTTAATCCGGTAGCTGCCCCCACTCCAACAACTGTTGCAGCATTACAGCGTATAGCGGGTCCCAGACTTCCGCAATTCACGTTAGGTCCGAAGATAGCCCAGTCATAATCTGCATCCTGATTATTGGGCACCAAATTAAATGTCAAAGTACCTCCCGTAGCAATTGTAATTTTATACCAGATCGAATTGTGCTCTCCTGATGCATCTATACATGTTCCGGAATTTACCATTTCTTTGATATTACCATACCCTGAAGGGCTGTAAGTAATATTCGAATTTCCGCAAACAGCCAGCGCCGTAGCACAATCTTGTTGAGAGTATAAGAAATGGGAAATGTATAAAAAAGTAAATAGTAAAATTCTTCTCATAGATATATTTGTTTTTATGGTTAAGTCGTTTTGAGTCAGATTAATATCCAACGTATACCAAATATACCTATTATTTAATTACAAATAACAAAAAGCAGTATTTTATATTATATTTAAAAAAAACACCCTATTTAATTAAAAAATCAATATTTAAAATTGTTATTTTATACTTGTAATATTCCCACAGAGATTTTCCAGGTGAAAAATTTTATGGAAGGGGCTTTTCACTTCTTTCAAATGGTCTTTATTCTGAATAAATGTATATCTTGAGGCAATAGAGTTCATATCAGAAACAATAACCAGCCAGCATTCATCCACTGAAGTATCATAATAAGGAAATTTTTCATTCTTCTTTTCAATAAGATCAAGGATTTTATCTGAACAGAGTTCGTCAAAAAGGTTCATACTGTACTCGTGTGTAATAAAAACATTTCTGCGGTGAAAAGATTTCCTCACACTTTTTACACAGCCTATTCCTTTATTTTTTTTAATGCTTTTATAGATATTAATAATATTTTCTTCCTGTTCTTCAAGGTTATCAAACTTTATATTCGGGTGGAATTCTAAAAAATAAACACCACGATATTTCGTAGTGTCTTCCTGTTCTAATAATATTTCTGCCTGACGGAACATTTTATTCAAAGTGCTCTCCACTTTTTTCATTTCCAGATGGTTGATAACTTCGGTAAGTTCTATTCCAATTTTTTTGTCGTTTAGTTTTGCGATAAAGTCTGGGCTTTCGCAGGTGAAGTTTTCAAATTTAACATCAGGAAAATGGTGCATAAAGGAGTTGAGAAGAAGAATCTCTGATTTTTTCCGGTATTTTTCACGATCATGAAGCGGAGACTCATCTATGGTACGGTGATACTTTTCTATGGGCTTTTTTTTCAAATGCCGATTCAGGTAATATAAACTCAGATTCTTTATCAGATCTTCATCAGAAAATGTCTTTTTCATGTGTGATTTTTTTTATTGAATTAAACACATGCAGCCATTGGCTTTCACCGTTAAAAGTTTTTGATAATCAAAATTTTACACTCTTAAAGATAAGTAAAAAAACTATTCAACGCTTACTTTTTTAAATTAATTTATCCATTATTTAACATAGAGTTTATTTTCATTATTAATACCTTTGCCTTTTCAAACACAAACCCACATTCTATGGATTTTAGGAATTTTAAAATACCTTATAGCATCAATCCCCAATATTCAAAAAAAACTGCCTATTTCTCAATGGAATTTGCCCTTGAGCAGGTGTTGAAAATATATTCCGGAGGACTTGGATTCTTGGCAGGATCTCATATGAGAAGTGCTTATAACCTGAAGCAGGATCTTATCGGAATTGGTATTCTCTGGAAATTCGGATATTATGACCAGGCAAGAAACCACGATCAGACTCTTCAGCCTGTATGGACCCGAAAAATGTACAGCTTTCTTGAAGATACGGGAATAAAATTTCAAATTGAAATTCATAGTGCTCCTGTTTGGGTAAAAGTATGGTATCTTGATCCTGAAATTTTCAATACAGCACCCATGTTTTTCTTGTCCACAGATGTTCCTGAAAACGATCATGTTTCAAAGACTATCTGTCACAAGCTCTATGATGCTAATGAATCTACTAAACTGGCTCAATATATTCTACTTGGAAAAGGTGGTGCTAAATTACTGGATGAAATGAACATCGAAAGGGAGGTTTACCATTTAAATGAGGCTCACGGACTTCCGGCAGCATTTTACTTGTTAAGAAAATACAATGGAGACCTGAATAAGGTTAAAGAAAAACTGGTCTTCACCACCCATACTCCGGAAGAAGCAGGAAATGAAAAACATAATTTCAAATTATGCTACGACATGACGTATTTCTCCGGCTATAGCATGGAAGAAGTAAAAGCTATTGGAGGTACCGACGATAACCGTTTCAATCATTCTCTTTGTGCTCTGAAAATGGCAAGAATTGCCAATGGTGTTTCTCAGCTTCACGGAGTGGTTTCCCGTACCATGTGGAATAAATATCCAGGAATCTGCGAAATCATTTCTATTACCAACGCACAGGAGTTCAAATATTGGGCAGACAAGCCGCTTTACAATGCGAAAGATGAAAATGATGATACTGTTTTCGATTATCGTAAAAAGCATTTAAAGAAAAAACTGTTCAGCATTGTTGCAGACCAAACCGGTAACCTTTTCAATCCTAATATTTTCACTATTGTATGGGCGAGAAGATTTGCAGAATATAAGCGTGCTGATCTTCTTTTACATGATAAAGACAGATTCTATAGACTTCTGAATAACCCAAAATATCCGGTACAGATCATTTGGGCAGGAAAGCCTTATCCAATGGATTATTCAGCAATTTCCACCTTCAATACTTTGGTGGAAGAAAGTAGAAATCATAAAAACATGGCTGTTCTTACAGGATATGAACTTTCTTTAAGCAAATCATTAAAACAGGGTTCTGATCTTTGGCTAAACAATCCAAGGGTTCCAAGAGAGGCATCCGGAACTTCAGGAATGACGGCTGCGATGAACGGATCTGTCAACTTATCTACAGATGACGGCTGGATCCCGGAATTTGCCAAGCATGGAGAAAATTCTTTTGTTGTTCCAAAAGCAGATTATCTGAATATGAGTATCTACGAACAGGACAATTATGATTTAAATACATTATATGAGATCCTTGAAAAGGAAATTCTGCCAATGTATTATGATCATCCGGACCAATGGAGAAAAATCCAGCACAATGCGATGAACGATGTAAAAGATCAGTTCAACAGCGATAGAATGGCGGATGAATATTACAGAATACTTTATAATCAAACCAATAGCTAGTCGTTATTCACTTTACCTTATAAAAATGCCCGGAAGTTGTCCGGGTATTTTGTATTAAAATTATTTACTTTTCTTTTTCGGCGGCACTTTCAGGCCTTCTTCTCTTGCTTCAGAAATACCAATAGCTATGGCTTGTTTTCTGTCTGTCACTTTTTTCCCGGAAGAAGACTTCAGTTTTCCTTCCTTGAATTCGTGCATTACTTTTCCTACTTTGTCCTGAGCTTTATCGGAATATTTGGTTTTGCTCATGATAAGAATTTTTAATATTTTGGCAGGGATACCCCTAGTTCATAAACTCTGGCGTGTTTCAAATATTTTGAACGTTCTCTTGATGTTACCGATTGAAAATGATCATTTTTGAGCACAATAATCGGGTCTTCTGTATTTTCGATCTCAAAATTGGCAAAATACCTTTCATCCGGACTTGTTTTATCATTATTTGCTTTAATTTTCTGCAGTTCGTCTGCATATTTTCTAAATCCGGGATCAGATGAATGGATAAATTTATACTCATCGCCTGCATACACATAGTAATGAAGTTTTTTCTCTATCAAACCGGCTTCATCTGTAATTTCTGGGTTATCGTTTCCGTCTTTAAACCCCACTTCCACTAATATTCCACCTTTTTTGCCGGCGCATTGCTGAGCGTCATCAAAGCTGGAAAAACCTGTATAAACAATTCGGTCGTTTAATACATAACGGTTCAGTTTCTGGTTGTATGCATTCGTTTCCATAATTATTCTTTTTGATTTGATTGGTAGTTATATACATTCAATTCTTTTGCCAAATTGCCTTTTTTTGAAAATTTCACATCAGATGTTTTTTTAACGTCCTTAAATGTTCAATCAAAAATATTTACCATGAAAAATTTAAAAAAATTTCAAGAGTACAATTAAAAGAAGTATAAGGAGGTGTTTTACCGGGAATGAGAAGATCTGTAGACAGGCAAGCATGTAAACTTAGAATCTGGTGGATTGGAGGACTGGAAGAAATTCCATGCAAATCAGGACACTTCGTCCTGATTTTTGTTTTATATGGTTATATAAGTAAGATTCATTAAATTTGGAAGCATTAAAATTAGAAATGAAAAAACTACTCTTAACTCTTACTATAGCAGCGGCATTTCATAATGTGTCAGCACAAGAAATCACTTTAGACAAAATATACTCAGGATACTACCGCGGTAAAGGTATTGCCGGGATTACTTCTATGAAAAACGGGGAAAACTATCTTGTTATCGAGCCTTCAGGAATTGCAAAGTACTCTTACAAAACCTCTCAAAAAGAAGGAAATATTGTAGATGGAAGTTTTAAAAGCTATGTATTTTCTGATGATGAGTCTAAAATTCTTTTACTGAAAGAAAGCCAGCCTATCTATAGGCGTTCTTTCCTTGGAAAATTTGAGGTAAAAGATTTAAAATCAGGGAAAGTAATCAGTTTAAATGACGGAAAACCTGTTCAGGAGCCTGCTTTTTCACCTGATGCCACAAAAGTAGCTTTTATTGCTGATAACAATTTATATTACCAGGATTTATCATCAGGAAAAATTACTCAAATTACTACTGATGGTAAGAAAAATGCTATTCTTAACGGTTTGGCAGACTGGGTTTATGAGGAAGAATTTGGACATGCAAAACAATATGAATGGACGAAGAATTCCGATGCTCTTGTATTTGTAAAATCTGACGAAAGCCAGGTTCCGGAGATTTATATTCCAATTTATGGAAAGAATCTTTATCCAGCAGAAATGCGCTACAAATATCCTAAAGCAGGAGAAAAAAACTCTGTAGTTTCTGCACAGTTATACCGTCTTGATACGGAAAAAGTAATACCATTGAACTTAAGTTCTTTTAAAAACTATTATATCCAGAATGTTTTCCCGACTGCGAAAGCAGACGAAATGGTTTTGATTACTTCGGAGAGAATTCAAAATGCTTCCGATGTTTTAAAGGTAAATACTAAAACAGGAGCAGTACAGAAATTATTTACAGAAACTGATGATAAGTGGATTGAAACAGACAGTCCAACCATTGAATTCCTTGATGATGATTCTTTCCTTTGGGCTTCTGAAAGAGATGGAAACCGTCATTTATACTGGTATGATAAAGATGGAAAACTTAAGAAACAGATTACTAAAGGAAATTGGGAGGTAACTGACTACTATGGTTTCAACCCAAAATCTAAGGAAATTTATGTTCAGACTACCGAGAAAGGAAGCATCAATAAAGTAGTTTCTAAAGTAAATATCGAAAACGGGAAGTCTCAGCTGATCTCCAATGCGGAAGGAAATAATGCTGCAAATTTCAGCAAAAACTACAGTTATTTCATTGAAACCTCTTCTACTGCTGCAAAACCTCACACGTATGTTTTGAAAGACGGAAACGGTAAAACAGTGAAAGAGCTTCAAAACAATAATGATCAGCTTCAAAAATTAAAAGCAGATAATTTTGTTGAAAAAGAATTTATTACTATTCCTAATGCAGTAGGCGATCAAATGAATGCTTGGGTAATGAAGCCTAAAAACTTTGATCCAAATAAAAAATATCCGTTGTTTATGTTCCAATATTCGGGACCGGGATCTCAACAGGTTGCGAACTCTTGGGATAATGGAAATGCCATGTGGTTCAATCACCTTGTACAAAAAGGATATATTGTTGCTTGTGTGGATGGACGTGGAACAGGTTACAAAGGAGCAAAGTATAAGAAAGTTACTTATATGAACCTTGGAAAATATGAGATCGAAGACCAGATTACAGCCGCGAAATGGTTCGGAAATCAATCTTATATTGATAAGAGCAGAATCGGAATGTTCGGATGGAGCTTTGGGGGGTATATGACCAGTTTAGCCATGACAAAAGGAGCGGATGTTTTCAAAATGGGTATTGCGGTAGCACCGGTAACCAACTGGAGATATTATGATTCTGTATATACAGAAAGATTTATGAGAACTCCTCAGGAAAACCCTGACGGATATGATAAGAATTCTCCTACAGAGTATGCAAAATTATTGAAAGGTAAATTTCTTTTAATCCACGGAACAGCTGATGATAACGTACATTTCCAAAATTCTATGGAATTCTCTGAAGCTTTGATTCAAAATAAAAAGCAGTTCGACTTTATGGCATATCCGGACAAAAACCACGGAATTAATGGCGGCCAGACAAGGCCTCAGTTGTATCAGAAAATGACAGATTTTATCTTAGAAAATTTATAATCACATTACAGGTTAAAATAAAAAATACCTTCCAAGTATTTGGAAGGTATTTTTATATCAGCAATACACTTACTGAGTATTAAGGATACTTTATCGCTTTATCCAGCTCAATAGGATTATTAAAAGACCTTATCTTCTTCCTTTCATTTTCCTCAGCAGGTTTAAGTTCTTCTTTGGTAAGAATTGTACCATCCTCAAGCTGCAATCTCTTCCCTTCCGACAAAGAAAGTCTTCCATTCAGAACATATTTAAATGGGCTGTTAAATAACTCTATTTTAAGTTTATTTAGTTTATTCTGATCTGCAGGAATCATGTTACTAATAGCATTTGACAAGGAGATACGTTTATAATCATCCGGAATCTTATCACTTTTAATAACTTTAAAATAATAATCCTTTTCCGTATCATATAATTCCATGATTAATCCTGGCAGTCCATTGAACTTATAAGGTCCATAAGGAAAAGGAATATCTTTGCAGAACCATGCTGTCCAGAATCGTCCTCCAAATTTAGCGGTTGCTTTCTGAAGCGTAATTTGATCTACCTTTTTTATATTGTCTGTAATGGTCCATTGCTGTTTGGGAGTTTCAGATATCCTATAAAAATTCACATCTCCGATATATTCATAATTTTGATAGGTATCATTATTTATTTTTTTGGTTAAAAATGAAGTTAACCGATATCCTTTTCCTCCATACTGATTTTTAGCAGCAAATACTGAATCATTAATGTAATATATCCTGTTATAATAAGCTAGATCTTCCCCTGTAATATCCAGATTATAGTTTTCTCTGGTCAGGTTATTTGAAGTAGAATCTTTCTTATATACAACATCATACACAAATCTATTGCTCTGAGATGAACAGATGAATGTTCCCAATAGTAAAAATAGTAGCTTTTTCATAGTTTAAATTCTATCAATATTATAAAATATCCAGCTTTTATCAAAACTTTTATATTTATTTCATTAATCATTTGAGGCCATATTATTTATTTTATCAATTGGAATTAAAAACCTATTTTTGGGGCAATTGAAATTTGAATATATGAAGACAAAACATCCTAAAGGGCTGCCTTACCTTTTCTTTACAGAAATGTGGGAGCGTTTCGGGTACTACCTGATTCTTGGAATCTTTGTTCTGTATGTCATTGAACCTGCCGGTATGAAAGGAGGTCTGGGACTACCGGACAAAACTGCTGATGACATTTTCGGAACTTACATCGCATTAACTTATTTAACTCCTTTTATTGGTGGTTTTTTAGCCGATAGAGTTTTAGGATATATTAAGTCTATTTATCTTGGAGGTATTTTGATGGCTGCCGGATATATTGGAATGGGTGTTTTCAAGGATTTACCTTTATTTTATGCCTCTCTGGCATTAATTATCATAGGAAACGGTTTCTTTAAACCTACCATTTCAACCCTTTTAGGAAATCTTTATTCTGAAGAACCCTATAAAGCCAACAAAGACTCCGGATACAATATTTTCTACATGGGAATCAATATCGGGGCATTTATCTGTAACATTATTGCTGCATTTATGCGTAATAAATTCGGATGGGGTGAAGCTTTCATCACTGCCGGAGTTGGGATGTTGATTGGTATGGTTATTTTTACCATCGGAAGAAAACATTATATCCATGCTGCGCAAATGAAACCTGTACAGGAAGGAGATACCAAGCTTTCTGAAATCATGCTTAAAGTATTTATCCCTGCCATTGCTGCTGGAGCTATCGGTTGGTTTATTCCTAACAATATTTTTGGAAGTGATAGTACAGATGCCTTCATTTTTGCATGTGTTCCTGTTATTTATTTCTATGCTTCTCTTTACTTTAAAGCTAAACCTGACGAAAAAGCATCCATTGGAGCATTGCTTTCTGTATTTCTTATCAGTATGTTTTTCTGGGCGGTTTTCAAGCAGAATGGTACTGCTTTAACGAGGTGGGCTAATTATTATACGGACAGAAGCGTTCCTGCATCTTTAGAAAAACCTTTGGAAGGAATCTATATGGTTGACGGGAAGAGCTACGAAGACAAAGAAGTTCCTGTGTATGACAACCAGTTCCGTTCTCAGAAAGATGATAAGGGAGATACTAAAAAAGAAACAGGAAAGGATGTTTACTTTAAAAACATCTCTCCGGAACAGCGTGCTGCTCTGGAGAAAAATCCTGAAAATAAAGTTTACTTATACAATACGGAGCTATTTCAATCCATTAATCCATTCTGGGTAATTGCATTAACTCCGGTTGTAGTAGGATTCTGGGCTTTGTTGAGAAGAAAAGGAAAAGAACCTTTAACACCTACCAAAATCGTTTTAGGACTATTTATTTCAGGATTATCGTGTCTGGTAATGGTTTTAGCGGTAATGGCCGGAGATAACGGTTCTGTAAAGGTTTCTCCTTTATGGCTGGTAGCAAGTTACGGAGTGATTACCATTGGAGAATTATGTCTTTCACCAATGGGACTTTCATTCGTTTCCAAGCTTTCTCCTGCAAGAATTACAGCTTTAATGATGGGTGGATTTTTCCTTGCCAACTCTGTAGGAAACAAGCTTTCAGGAATTCTGGCAAGTACATGGTACAGCTACGAAAACAAGACGAATTATTTCCTTGTGAATTTCGCTTTGTTAATATTTGCTACACTTTTAGGTCTTTCCATGTTAAAAAGATTAAATAAAATTATGAAGGAAAAAGGGCATTAAACCTTGATCTTATAAAGAATAGAAAGCTGCAGACCAGGTCCGCAGCTTTTTTATTTAAAAATAAAATTAAAACCTTGCCAAAAACCCAAAATAAACTATATTTGTCAGTCTTAACAAAAATTAACAATAGAAAATGGATAATATTGAAGCAATAAGTCCGAAACCGGATGAATTGGTAGAGAATAAGAGCACCAGGCACCCGAAAGGATTATGGGTTCTATTCGGAACGGAAATGTGGGAGCGTTTCAACTTTTACGGAATGAGAGCACTTTTAACGCTCTTTATGGTAAATTCCTTATTGATAAAAGAAGCTGATGCAGCGATTATCTATGGTGGATTTTTAGCTTTATGTTATTTGACCCCGCTTCTAGGAGGGTTTATTGCTGATAAATATATAGGAAATAGATTTGCCATCATCGTAGGTGGATCATTGATGGCCATTGGTCAGTTTTTATTATTCATCAGTGCTTCAACTTTCTCTGCGGATATTGGAAGTGCTAAAATGATTATGTGGTTGGCATTATTTGTTATCATTTTTGGTAATGGATTCTTCAAACCGAACATTTCCTCAATGGTAGGAAGTCTATATCCAAAACAGGAAAAATCTAAACTGGACTCTGCGTTCACCATTTTCTATATGGGGATCAACATTGGAGCATTCTTAGGACAGTTTATCTGTCCTTACGTAGGAGACGTAAAAGATGCTACCACCGGAGTAAGAGATATTTTTGCTTTCAAATGGGGGTTCTTGGCAGCTTCAATAGCAATGCTAATCGGAACTATAACATTCTTTATCCTTAAAAACAAATACGTTGTAACTCCAGAAGGAAGACCTATCGGAGGGTTACCAAAAAATAACAGTACTGCAGATTTCGAAGAAGGGGAATCTCAAACAGCTAAATTCTCAGGGATGTCTTTAGGTATCACGGTAGTTATCTTTGCTGTTCTTTTCTTTGTATTCAGATATTTACTGGTAGGACAACTTGGATTTAACTCTGTGGAAATGGGGCAAATGATTAAAGGAATTATTTATCCGTTCATCTATGCAGCAGGTATTTCCCTTGCATTCCTGATTATGACTTCTGCTGAAAATAAAGTGGAAAGACAGAGAATCTGGGTAATTTATATTGTTTCATTCTTCATTATCTTCTTCTGGGCTGCTTTTGAACAGGCAGGTTCTTCATTAACGTTTATTGCGGATAACCAGACAGACAGAAACATCTTTGGATGGAATATGCCCCCTTCAATGGTTCAGATCTTCAATGGGATTTTCGTAGTTTTACTGGCTTTCCCTTTCAGTTTGATGTGGGATAAATTAAGAGCTAACGGAAAAGAGCCTGTATCTCCTCTTAAACAAGCTATTGGTCTTGCTGTAATTGCTCTTTCTTATTTCATCATTGCACACAATGTAAAAGATCTTGGAAGTTCAGGTTTATTAGCCATCAAATGGTTAATGCTTCTATACTTCATCCAAACTTGTGGTGAGCTTTGTTTATCTCCAATCGGACTTTCTTTGGTAGGTAAATTAGCCCCAAAAAGATTTGCTTCATTATTATATGGTGTTTTCTTCATCTCTAATGCTGCCGGATATGCTTTAGCAGGTTCGTTAGGAGCTCTTATCCCTGCTACAGGTGATAAGTTTAAGAAAGCTCAGGAAATTGGAGTGAATTTACAGGATGTTTTAGATAAAAAAGTAACCTTGACTACAGAGCAGGTTGCCGCATTTGAAAAAGCTCAATTACCATTACACAACCCTACTTTCGTAGGATTTGAGATTCACAATTTATTTGAATTCTTCATGGTATTCGTTGTACTTTGTGGTATTGCTTCTGTAATATTAGGTCTACTTTCACCTATCTTAAAGAAAATGATGCACGGTGTAAACTAATTGCATTAACAAAATATGAATAAAACCTCTGCTAAGTCAGAGGTTTTTTTTATTTTCGTATGATGGAAATTTCCGAAGATTCTTTATTCCAATCCGTAAAGGAGATCATTAGACTGTCGCGCGAAAAGGTTTTTCGAATAGCGAATTCTACGCTACTGCTTACTTACTGGCAGATTGGAAAACTTATTGTTGAAGATGAACAACAGGGAAAAGAACGCGCTGAATACGGAAAATATACATTAAAAAATCTTTCTCAGAAGCTTACTTTGGAGTTTGGAAAAGGGTATGACTATACCAATCTTTCCAATATGCGTAAGTTTTACATCGCTTTTCCAATTGTTGACACATTGTCTCAACAATTGAGCTGGTCTCATTATCGGCTGCTTTCCAGTCAGGATAATAAGAATAAAAGGCAATATTACCTGAATGAAGCAGTACAAAATAATTGGAATGTAAGAGATTTAAAAAGACAAATCAATTCCCTTGCCTACGAAAGAGTCTTAAAACATAAAGAGTCTTCACCTGAAAACATCCACAGCGTTTTAAAAGACCCTTACATTTTTGAATTTCTGGGATTAAAAGCTGATGAACAGTTTTCTGAAAAAGAAATTGAAACCGCCATCATTGACCATATCCAAAAATTCTTATTGGAATTTGGAAAAGGATTCGCTTTTGTGGCAAGACAACAACATATCTCCACAGATACTTCAGATTTTTATATTGACCTGGTTTTTTACAACTACATCCTAAAATGTTTTGTCATCATCGACCTGAAAACAGGAGAACTTTCTCACCAGGATATTGGGCAAATTGATATGTATGTAAGAATGTATGATGACCTGAAACGTGGCGAAGGAGATAATCCAACTATAGGTATTTTACTATGTTCTGAAAAAGATGAAACCATTGTAAAATACTCCGTACTCAATGATAAAAATAATTTATTTGCCAGCAAATATCTGCTGTACCTCCCCAAAGAAGAAGAATTAAAACAAATCATCGATCAGGACAGAATCCGTTTTGAACTGGATCAGGATAATAAAAACCCTTAATTAAAATAATCATATATCATTATGAGCTTAACTTTAGATGAAATACAAAATTTCAAAGGAAAATACCCCAGACAAATCTGGAGTCTGTTTTTCTCTGAAATGTGGGAACGCTTCTGTTTCTACGGAATGCGCGGAATGCTGGTTTTCTTTATGATCTCACAGCTTAATTTCCACGAAAAAGAAGCCAACCTTCAATATGGCGCCACACAGGCTTTCGTATATGCCTTTACCTTTATAGGGGGACTTTTTGCCGATAAAATCTTAGGATTCAGAAAATCTCTGTTTTGGGGAGGACTTCTGATGATTCTCGGAAGTTTAATTCTGGCAACCGATCCACATAAATTCTTTTTCCTTGGAATTGCATTTACTGTAGTGGGGACAGGTTTCTTCAAGCCTAATATTTCATCCATGGTGGGCCAACTTTATAAGCCAAATGATTCAAGAGCAGATGCAGGTTTTTCTCTGTTCTATGCAGGAATTAACCTTGGTGCATTATTAGGTGGTTATTTATGTATTGCTATTGGTAAAGGTGAATTTTTAGGCAATATGATTGCTGAAGAAATGAGATGGCATATTGCGTTTGGGTTAGCTTCAGTAGTAATGGTTATCAGCTTAATCAACTTTGTATTTACACAAAGAAGATTGGGAACGATTGGCTTACAGCCAGGGCATCCATTAGCAGAAATCAAAAGCGCTCCTATCCCAAAATGGAAAGAGTATGGAGTGTATGCTCTGTCTTTACTATTCATCCCAATCATTATGACAATGGTTGCCAAAACAGAATATACAGATTATTTCATGTGGACTATCGGGCCATTGACCCTGATCTATTTATTCTATGAAATGTCTAAAGTAACAGCTGCTGAACGTAAGAAACTTTGGGCAGCCTTAGTATTCATTATCTTCTCGATTATATTCTGGGGGATTTATGAACAAAGTGGAGGTTCATTAAGTATTTTCGCTGCAAAAAACCTTAATAAAGATCTTTTCGGATTGGACCCGAATGGTGTGAATAACTCAGGAGGTGCGTTCTTCATCATTTTCCTTGCTCCATTAGTGGGTCTTCTTTGGATTTGGTTGAATAAGAGAAAGATTGAACCCAATACAATCATTAAATTCGGATTAGGATTTATTTTCTTAGGAGCAGGATATTACGTTTTATTTGCAACCCGATTATTTGCAGATCTTCAAGGAATTACTTCATTGAATTTCTTTACCCTGGCATTATTAATTATTACACTTGGGGAGCTATGCCTCTCCCCTATCGGATTATCTATCATGACGAAACTTTCCACGAAAAATCTTCAGGGAATGATGATGGGAATGTGGTTCCTTGCTTCAGCATACGGACAGTATGTTGCGGGAATCATAGGAGCAAGTCTTGCTACAGCTAAAGAGGGTTCTACCAATTATGATGAACTTATCACTTATACTGATGGATATAAACAATTGGGATTGTATGCGATAATTGCCGGAGTGGTATTAATTTTGATATCTCCGTTTGTGAAAAAATTAATGCAGGATGTAAAATAAAAAAATAAGTAATTATGCTTATTTTTACGTAAATATCAAATTATGAAGAAAATTTTAAGCATAGTTCTCTTATTATTATTAAATTTTAGTTTTGCACAGACTAAATGGATGACTATCGAAGAGGCTTTAAAAGCACAGAAAGAAAATCCTAAAAAGATTCTTATTGATTTTTATGCAGACTGGTGTGGCCCCTGCAAGATTATGGATAAAAAAACTTACGGACATCTGGTACTTTCGCAGATTTTAAATGATAATTTCTATCCTGTAAAATTTAATGCAGAGGAAAAAAAGAATATTGAAATTTTTGGAAGAACATTTTCCAATCCTAATACAGAACAGAAAAAAGGACGTAACTCACTACATGAATTCACTCAGTATATGAATGTAGGAGCTGTTCCAAGTACCGTATTTTTGGATGAACATGGTGATCCTATCACAATTCTTCAGGGAGAATTATCTGCCAAAGAGCTGGAACCTTATCTGGAACTGATCTCAAAAGATCTCTTTAAAAAGATCCGTACCCGAGAACAGTGGGAAGATTATCAGAAAAAGTTCAAATCTAAAATCAAAGAATAATCGCCATTAAATTTTCAAATTTTAATGGTTTATATAAACTAAGACTTTCAATTTTTTTTGGAAGTCTTTTTTATTTTACCGAAATTCGAACCTTTGTTTTTCATACAACATTCGATTCCCGAATCTCAGATAAGAAATGACTTTAGAAACTTCCATAGAATATGTAAAAGGAATAGGTCCGGAAAGAGCCAAACTCATTAAAAATGTGTTAGGATTATCCACTGTAGAAGACATGCTAAACTTCTATCCTATCCGCTATCTGGATAAAAGTAAGCTCTATAAAATCTCTCAGCTTCATGAAGAAACCAGTCAGGAAATTCAGTTTAAAGGAAGAATTACCCAGGTTCAGGAAATTCAGACCGGAAAAACCAAGAGATTAACGGCTAAATTCAATGATGATACGGGAAGTATGGATCTTGTATGGTTTCAGTATTCAAAATGGTTGAAAGAACAGCTTCCCACTAACCGTGAGGTTTATATTTTCGGAAAGATCAATGTATTTAACCGCCAATTTTCAATGCCACATCCTGAAATTGAGGCCGAGGAAAAAAAAGAAGGTGAAAGCCGCTTAAAACCCATTTATCCAAGTTCTGAAAAACTGACAAAAAGAGGGCTCAATCAGAGGTTCTTCCAAAATGCTTTAAGAAATATCTGCAGGGAAATCCCGAATCTTATTGAGGAAAATTTCCCGGAATATCTGATGAAAACCTTCAAGTTTATGTCACGCCAACACGCTTTCCTGAATGTACATTTTCCTAAAGATCAGGAACACTTTGATAAAGCAGATTTCAGACTAAAATTTGAAGAATCTTTCTTTTTTCAATTAGGATATGGTTTAAAAAAGCTTCATCATAAAGCACAGTCTTATGGTAATCCCTTCCCCATTATAGGCGATCATTTCAATGATTTTTATGAAAAACACCTTCCGTTTGAACTTACCGGTGCCCAAAAAAGGGTTTTAAAGGAAATCAGGATGGATATGAAAAGACCTATTCAGATGAACAGGCTTTTACAGGGTGATGTAGGTTCCGGAAAAACAATGGTTGCTTTATTAACCATGCTTATTGCCATGGATAATGGTTTTCAAAGCTGCCTGATGGCTCCTACTGAAATTCTTGCTCAGCAGCATTATAACGGAATAAAAGATTTATTGGAAAAAACGGGAATCAATGTCCGATTGCTGACTGGTTCCACCAAAATAAAGGAAAGAAGAGTTATTCACGAAGAGCTGGAAAATGGTACGCTTTCTATTCTTGTGGGGACTCATGCTGTTCTGGAAGATAAAGTTAAATTCAAAAACCTTGGGCTGTCTATTATTGATGAACAGCATAGATTTGGAGTGGCACAACGGGCAAAACTATGGGCTAAAAATAAGATCCCGCCTCATATTCTGGTGATGACCGCAACTCCTATTCCTAGAACATTGGCAATGAGCTTTTATTCTGATCTGGATGTTTCTGTAATTGATGAAATGCCTGTGGGAAGAAAACCAATTATCACAGCTCACAGACGGGAAAAAGATAGATTATATGTGTATAATTTCTGTAAAGATGAAATTAAAAAAGGAAGACAGGTGTATTTTGTTTATCCATTAATTGAAGAATCTGAAACGTTGGATTACAAAAATCTGATGGAAGGCTTGGAGCATGTCATGGATTTTTTCTCTGACTATAATGTGACCATGCTCCATGGGAAGATGAAACCGGACGAAAAGGATGCTGCTATGGCTTATTTCGCCTCAGGAAAGGCAGAGATAATGGTAGCTACTACCGTTATTGAAGTAGGAGTAAACGTTCCGAATGCTTCCGTAATGGTTATTGAAAGTTCTGAGAGGTTTGGCCTTTCACAGCTTCATCAGCTCAGAGGACGTGTAGGAAGAGGAGCTGAACAGAGTTATTGTATTCTGATGACTTCCGATAAATTATCGAAGGAAAGCAGAACCCGTATTAAAACAATGACCGAGACTAATGATGGGTTTAAAATTTCTGAGGTTGATATGCAGCTTCGTGGCCCTGGTGATATTTTAGGAACCCAGCAAAGTGGGGTGGTTGATTTTAAAAGGCTGGATCTGATCAAAGATTCTGCCATTATTAAGACTACCAAAAATACTATCGATAAGATCCTTGAAGCTGATCCTATGCTGACAAGACAAGACCATCTGATTATTAAAAATTACTATATAAAATACTATAAAGGAAAAAACAAATGGGGTAAAATTTCATAAAAAAACCGCAGAAAAATTTTCCTGCGGTCCCCTTATAAAACTGTTATTTAGAAGAAATTACTTTTTTGGTCTGCTTAAAAAAATTTATTTTAATAGCTTATACTTAATATTTTGTGATGTGGTGTGAAAATATCTATATATTATTTGAAGATAAGTCGTCACTATTAAAATAAATTATAAAAAACAAAATGAATTATTTTTCCAACTTGCTTATTATAAAAACTAACTGTGTCTAGCGGAGATAAGGGAATGAAACGAATAAAAAATATCTCCAACTATTTCGAGTTTTCATGATTGTACCGTTTTGTTTAAAGATCTTCTATGCTTTAAAATTGGAAATGAATATAACTCATTTTGTTTACATCGTGATTTATATATTTTTACTATAGAAACAATTACTCCTCATTCATCTGTATCTTTATGTATATAATCTAATTTGTGTCACTAAGTTTACATTTACAAATGTCTGAATAGTAAGGGTCTTCTTTTTTATATTATTTCAGTTATTAGTTATAAAATTTTCACTTTATTGTGAATATTACGTAATAAATAACATTCTATTCTTTTAAAATGGAAACCATAAACAAGCTACTAATCATACTTTTAGAATAAAATTATCTTTATTCAACCCTGAAGTATGATATTGCCAGTTTATTGTAATAACCTCTGTAAGTACTTTTTTTAAAGTTCCAAAATCGGAGGGTTTTCTCATAAAAATATTGTTTCCTTTTACAAAGGTTTCTTCAATTTCACTCTCAGAGATTTCTTCACTATAAATGACTGTCACTATATTGCTGAACTTTGGATTTGCTTTCAGTTCATCAATACATTCCATGCTGTCTCTTCCGGGAATAGTGTAATTAATAAAAATGATTTCAGGAACTACAGCATCATTATTATTGAGATACTCCATCAAATTTTTTCCATTGTTGAAACATTGAACTTTTATAGAGATCCTCAGCTCTTTAAATATACTTTTAAAAAAAATTAAAGTGTTTTCATCATTATCTGTTACAATTATGTTCAGAAATTCTTTATTCATACTGCATTTTAGGATTTATTACCATGCTTTGGGCTCTTCTTCTTTTTCCTATGATCTTTTGAAACTGTGAGGGGGTAATTCCTGTCGTATTTTTAAATTGCGTACTTAAATGCGCCACACTAGAATAATTCAGCTTATGAGCAATTTCGGTAAGACTTTGCTTATTTCTTATAATGAGAGCTTTTGCATACTCTATTTTCTGGAGAATAATAAAATTCTCTATGGAAGTATAAGCCACCTCTGAAAATAGATTGGAAAGATATCCATAGCTGTGATTCAGTTTTTCAGAAATATAAATGGATGCTTTTACAGGAATAATTTCTTCAGAAAAGACAAGTTCTACAATAGCATCTTTTATCTTCTGTACCAAAGCCGTTTTCTGGCTTTCTATGATCTCAATACCATAATCCCCAAGATTCTTCTTGAAAAGATTACGTTGCTCTTGTGTAAAGGGTTCATAGAACTCCACCTCACCGAAGTTCAGCAGGCGGTATTTCACCCCATGCTCCTTCAGTTTTTCGTCCAATACCTTTTTACAAAGGGCATTGAAATCAAATTTAACATACATTTTCATCCTAGTATAAGTAAGCCTATTTTTTTAGTAAATATAATAATTTATTTCAAGTAAATGTGAAATAGGGAATATTTTTTTAACTTAATATAAATACACAAAAAACTCCTGTATCCGAAAATACAGGAATTTAAACACTAAGGATGAAAAAAATATACTGATAAAAAGCTATGTCAGCTCAAAACCAAGCATATGAATGTATTATTAATAAGTGATTTGGTTCTGAAACAAAGATGATTCAAAAAAAGAAATCACCCGTTATAGAATTACGGGATAAAGTTACAGAATTTTAAGTCAATGGTCAGTGAATTAGGAATTCCATTAAAAAATCATCCATTACAAAACCGTTTCCTATATCGAAAATACCCTCGCTGTAAACCTTGTAACCTTGCGATTCATAAAAGTTTCTGGCCGCATTATTTTTATTCACATTAAGAATAATTCTTTTATTTCCGTTCTCAGAAACTTTCTCATTTAAAAATAAAAGCGCCCCTTTCCCAAATCCTTTTCCTTTACTTTCCGGAACCAGATAAATGCGGTGAAGTTTTGTAGTTTGATCTTCATAATTGTGCTCATATCCAATAAACCCTTCATAAGAATTACTACTTTCATCTTCAATCAGATAATAATGATAATTGGGATTCTGAAGTTGATTTTCAATTTCCACTTCTGAATACATTTCAGAGAGCATATACTCCATTTGTTCTTCTGAAAGGATCTCTGCATAAGCATTTTTCCACGATCTTCTTGCTAGGTTCTGAATCAGGGGAATATCCTTCGCTGTTGCTTGTATTAATTTCATATTTTATGGATTATGATTAAAAAAAGTGAAAAGCCAGAACTTTTCACTTTGTTGTATTGTATGATGTTTAGTGGACAGGTTATTAAATCCTATCCATTTCAGCTTTAATTTTAGCGTAAAGTCCTTCTGATGCCTGAACTAAAGGAAGTCTCAGATAATTCTTAATGATTCCTTTTTCAGCTAATACTACTTTAATACCACAAGGGTTACCTTCTGCAAAAATAAGGCGTGTAATATCAACCAGTTTATTGTGGATCTCATAAGCCTCTTTTACCTTTCCTTCAAAAGCCAATTGCACCATTGTAGAAAATTCTTTTGGATACCCCTGCCCGATTACAGAAATTACTCCACCACCTCCGGCTAAAGTTACAGGAAGTGTATATTCATCATCTCCAGAAACTAAAGAGAATCCTTCCGGTTTCTTTCTAAGGATATCAAAATACTGTAAAATATTTGGAGACGCCTCTTTAATCATGAATAAATTCGGGAATTCTTTTGCAAGACGAAGTGTAGTATCTGCATCAACATTCTGCCCAGTTCTAGACGGAACATTATAAATGATGATATTTTTCCCTGTAGAAGCTAAAGCTTTATAATGTTGGTATAGACCTTCCTGATTAGGTTTATTATAATATGGAGATACAGAAAGTACTGCTTCAAATGCAGAAAGGTCTGCTTCTTCAATCTGTTTCTTGACTTCAAGAGTATTGTTCCCGCCAATTCCTAAAACCAAAGGAAGACGTTTATTATTTACCTTAATGATATGTTCAATTACCTGTTTCTTCTCATCATCAGAAAGCGTTGCAGCCTCAGCTGTAGTTCCTAATACTACCAAATAATTGGTTCCGTTATCAATGTTATAATCAATCAGTTTTGTTAAACTGTCGAAGTCAACGGATAAATCTTCATTAAAGGGTGTTACCAATGCAACACCTACTCCTTTTAAAATGCTCATCTGTTCGAATTATTTTTGCCAAATTTAATCATTTACAATAAGAATTTGTAATAAATAATAATGTTTTATTATACATATAGTTATATTTGCATATACTAAAAGATATTATGAAATCGCTATAACAGAAATTGTTTATAAAAACACCGAAATAACTAGCAATGGCATATGACCTTTATAAAAATAATTTACAGCATATGAAAAATAAATTCTTGTTACTAGGAATTGCTCTGGCATCTCTTACCGCATGCAAAACGGCTTCTACGCCACAGCTTGCGAATGTAAAGGCCCAGAAAAATATTTCTATTAATAATGAGCTAAAGAATGATGAGGAGTTTGTAAAATTTATTGAACCTTATAAGCAGAAATTGGATAAAGAGATGAATCAAAAAATCTCACACACCAATACAGACCTTACTAAGCAAGGGGACAACAGCAATTTGGGAAATCTTTTAGCAGACTATACCCTTGAAGGCGGTAATGAATGGACAAAAGCCCACCTTAAACAAAATGTAGATGCCGCATTAATCAATATCGGAGGAATCCGTACTACAATTGGACAAGGTGACATCATGCTGAAAAATATTTTTGAGGTAATGCCTTTCGAAAATGAACTCATCATTGTAAAAATGAAAGGTGCAGATTTACCGGGACTTTTTGAATATTATGCCAAAACACAGGTTAATAATCCGGTCTCTCAATTATATATTGAAACAAAAAACGGACAATTAACCCAATCATTAATTAACGGAAAAGAAGTAGATCCTAACAAGGACTACTATATTGCTACTTCAGACTATCTGGCTTTAGGAGGTGATAATATGAAGTTCTTTTCTAAAGGCGAAGCAATTCCTACAGGAGTCAAACTTAGAGATTTATACATTGATTATTTCAAGAGAAATCCTGAAATTGTTTCTCCTACAGATGTTCGTTTAAATTTTATCGGTAAAAAGTAATGGATAGAAAAAGTTTTTTAAAGGCAATAAGTGGTGGATCTTTGGCAATGGCTTTAGCTCCCAATATGATGATGGCGGAAGAATTAAAAATTCCCAACTTAAAATCCGCGAATAAACTAACCATTCTTCATACTAACGATCAACATAGCAGAATAGAACCTTTCGATGCAAGCTATACAAAGAATCCTAATCAGGGAGGCTTTGCAAGAAGGGCCAGCTTAATTCAGCAAATCAGAAATCAGGAAAGCAATGTACTTCTTCTTGATTCCGGTGATATTTTTCAGGGAACCCCTTATTTTAACTTTTTTGGTGGCGAACTGGAATTCAAATTAATGTCTATGATGAAGTATGATGCTTCTACCATGGGAAATCATGATTTTGATAACGGACTTGAAGGATTTTTAAAAGTTCTTCCGAATGCGAAGTTCCCCTTCATCTGTTCCAATTATGATTTTAAAAATACCATTCTGGATGGTAAAACATCTCCTTATAAGATCTTCAACAAAAACGGAATCAAAGTTGGAATTTTTGGCGTAGGAATCCAGTTAGATGGTCTAGTAGGTAAAAAGCAATATGCAGAAACCATATATTCTAATCCCATTGATGTAGCTCAGCATTATTCCACCTTCTTGAAAAAAGACCAGAAATGTGACCTTGTCATTTGCCTTTCACATATTGGATACGATTACAAGGATGAACCGAATAAAGTAAGTGATAAAATTTTAGCCGCCAGCACGGAAAATATAGATATTATCCTTGGTGGACACACCCATACATTCTTACCGGAACCCCAGACATTCACCAATAGACAGGGCAAAAACGTTCTTGTAAACCAAGTGGGATGGGCTGGACTTCTTTTAGGTAGGATAGATTTTTATTTTGATACAAACAAAAACATACAACATATTTCCTGGAACAATCAGGTAATAGACAGCAGCATAATAGCATAACATGAAAAAACTCTCTCTAATTTCTCTTGGTATTTTAGCCTCCCTGCAGTTTACAAAAGCTCAGGTCATTTCATCAAAAAAATGGGCAGATCTCTTTTCCTATAATAATGTCTTGGCCATGAAGGAAGACAATGGAAGAATAGTAGCTGCCACAGAAAACGGGATATTCTATTATACTATATCAACAGGAGAAATTACAAAGTTGTCTAAAGCAAATGGTCTTCATAATATAGGCATAACAGCTTTCGATTATGATCCCAAAAGCAAAACAGGAGTTATTGGTTATGAAAACGGAGCCATAGATGTGTTTACTCCCAATGAGGTTAAATACATTGTTGATATTCCTATCGCTACTGGGTATAATGGAAATAAGAAAATCAATCATATCTCTATCACAGGAGATAGAGCTACAATTTCCGTAGGTTATGGAGTATCTATTTTTAATATAAAAAAGAAAGAATTCATTGATTCTGTATTTTTCCTGAATGGAGGAACATTTGAGGCAAGTAACGAAGCAACCATATTCGGCAATAAGGTATACTCTGTTACTAATTCAGGTTTGAAGAGCCATGAAATAAATAATACTTTCCCGGCATATTCTACATGGGTTACTGAAATTCCTGGAACTTTCAAACATATTGATTCCGAATCGGAATTAGCCTTTTCTTCTGCTACCGCTGCATTCATCTATAATAACGGAGCTCCTATTCAGTTGCCTATTAACCTTGGAAATATTCAGGATGTTGTTGTAACGGAAAATAATATTGTAGTTACAGACAGCAGAGTATATACTTTTGGCCTTAATGGAACCAATTCGAATGCTACAGATTTCGGAGAACAGTGTAATACCGCTACGATGGCCGGCGGAAAATTATTTGGCGGAACTGTATTATCAGGAATAAAGGATGAAAGCAATCATACTTATAGACCTTCAGGCCCAGAATTTAATTTTGCATATAAAATAAGCATACACGATAACAATCAGTTATTGGTTTCCACCGGAGCAAGAGTTGGAAGATATAATACCCCAGTAAATAACCCTAAAAGACCTGGCTTTTACTATTTTAATGGAACAGAATGGATTTATCCTTCTTACTTTAAAACTTTCACCGGACCTATCAATGTATTAGATGCTATCCTGAATCCTCTTGATAATAGTGAAGCTCTCTTTGCAAACTATACATTAAGTGCTCAGGGAATCTATAAACTGAAATATAATGCGTCAAATAAAGACTTTGATTTTGTAAAATACTACCCAGTACAAGCTACTGGTGGAGATAGACGAGCAGTAGGCCTTACAACTGACACTCAAAACAATATTTTCGCTGTATTTTCATATAATAACGCGGGTCCCGCAGTGGCTGTCTATGACAAGGCTAAAGATGACTTCAATCTAAAAATATCTAATTTTAAAAGTGCATCCGTACAAAAGCCTATCATTTATGAAAATATGTTATGGATACCTTTATCAAGATCAAATGCTTTCTGGGTGTATGATTATAAAGATCCACTTAACTTTTCTGATGATACCGATTATATATTAGATGAAAAAAACGGGTTTCCATCTACTGCCTCCGGGACATTATCTGTAGCGGCGGACAAATCCGGTGATGTATGGATTAGTACAGACAAAGGGGTAAGAGTTTTATCTAATGCCGCTGCTGCAATAAAAGCTCCTGAACCTAAAGTTAATCCTATAATTATAGAACAAAACGGGCTTGGTGAAGAGCTTTTCAGAGATTCCAGCATTCTTCAGATAGAAACAGACGGAGGAAATTATAAATGGGTTTCTGTAGACGGAGGCGGTGTATATTACCTTTCTGCAGATGGTCAAAGGACCATCAAACATTTTACCATGGAAAACTCTCCTCTTCCTACCAATACTGTTACTGACATAAAAGTAGACAGAAAAACAGGAAAAGTATATTTTGTAACCTATAACGGTATTGTAACTTATCAGGGAGATGTAACAGATGTAACATCCAACTTTGGGGAAGTAATGGTGTATCCTAATCCAGTGGTTTATTCTAATTTCAAAGGGAAAGTTACCATTAAGGGATTAGCAGAAAAAACCAACATAAGAATCGTTGATGCTGCAGGAAATGTTGTACATTCTTCGATAGCACGAGGAGGAACTTATGAATGGGATCTTAACAACCAACGAGGAACCAGAGTGGCATCGGGAATTTACTTTGTACTCATGACCAATGAAGATGGCTCTGATAAAGCGACAGCCAAAATAGGCGTAGTCAATTAATGAATACACAAAACGGTTTTTTACTTTCATTCATCAAATACGGGGAAAATGATGCTGTGTTACATTGTTTTACTGAGGAGGATGGTTTTCAGTCTTATTTTCTGAAAGGAATTTATTCCCGAAAAAATAAAAAGAAAGCCTTCCTGCAACCCTTGAATAAGCTGAACTTCTCCATTAGTCCTGTAAGAGGCAATGGAATACCCACCATCTCAAAATTTGAGCTAATAAAAGGAAATGATGCTTATTCCGATATCAAGGCAGGTACTGTCATATTCTTTATTTCAGACTTCCTTAATCAGGTTCTCAAACTAGAAAATAAAAACCTTACTATATTCTTCAGTATTGAAAGATTTATTGCTGAGCTGGAACAACAAAATTATCAGTGTCATTTATTGTTTCTGTTTGTTATACTAAAAGTACAGGGAGTTGCTCCTTTAATAGGTGAAGGAAACTTTTTAGATCCGGAAACCGGAACTTTTTCTACAGTTCCCTCGCATCAGCTATTCAGTGAAGAAATTTCTATGATTTGGAAAAACATTCTCACTGCTGAAAATCTTTATAGTGTAAAAATACATTCTTCTCTAAGAAAAGATTTCCTGGACAGTCTGCTTGTTTATTATCATTATCATATTACAGATTTTAAAACTCCTGCATCGCTGGAAGTGATCCAGCAAATTTTTGAATAATAAAAACGAAGAAAGCCTGGTAAAGCATAAAAAGTAGATACAGTATTCTTATTGATGATATTTTACTTTTTACAACCTCAGCTATATCAGCATTCTTCGTTATCTAATTTTCTTTACTTTTTATTTTCTCAGCATCTTCCGGCATTTTTGTCTCAGATTCTACCATTTCTTTCTTGGAAAATCTTGGTTGGAGTATTTTTGCAATAAGCCCTGTCCAGCCTGTTTGATGGGAGGCTCCTACTCCACGCCCATTATCTCCATGAAAATATTCGTAGAATAAAATATAATCTTTAAAATCAGGATCAGTTTGAAATCTTTCATATTGTCCATTTACAGGGCGTTTTCCGCTATCATCTTTTAAAAATATCTTTGCCAGTCGTTTATTTAAAGAATTTGCTATCTGATCCAGATTGGAATAGCTTCCGCTTCCAGTAGGATATTCAATTAAAAAGTCAGGACTGTAATAGAAGAAAAAACGTTGGAGGCTATCAATAATCAAAAAATTGATAGGAAACCAAATTGGTCCTCTCCAGTTGCTGTTTCCTCCAAATAATCCGCTGTCACTTTCTGCGGGAGCATATTTCACAGAATAATTAGTTTCATTGATACTCAGGGTATAAGGATTTTGTTCATATTCCTTAGAAAGAGCCCTTATTCCATACTCGCTTAGGAATTCAGCAGGATTCAGCATTTTTGCCAACAATCTTTTTAATCTATGCCCTCGAAGTAGAGACAAAAGATGTTTAGAATCCTGTCCTTTCACCTCCCACCTTGAAACCAAAGCTGCTAATTCTGGTTTATTTTCTAATACCCATTTCATTCTTTTCTTGAAATTAGGTAGGTTTTCAATCATTTCATCATCTATTACCTCAACGGCAAACATGGGAATTAACCCTACAATGGTTTTTAGTCTTAAATACATATGAGTTCCGTCACTGGAGCTAATAGCATCATAGAAAAACTCATCCTCTTCATCCCAAAGACTGAAATTTTCATCTCCCATATTGTCTAATGAATTGGCAATGGCCAGAAAATGTTCAAAAAACTTCATCGCCATTTCTTCATATACATTATTATACAATGCAAGTTCCAAGGCAATACGCATCATATTTAAAGCAAACATAGCCATCCAGCTCGTTCCATCTGATTGTTCCAGCTGCTCTCCATTAGGAAGGACTGAATTTCGATCAAAAACTCCAATATTATCAAGACCTAAAAAGCCCCCTTCAAAAATGTTATTGCCATTGATATCTTTTTTATTTACCCACCAGGTAAAGTTCATCAGTAACTTCTGAAAAGCACTTTCTAAAAATTCCAGGTCGGGTTTTTCTCTTAAATATTCATCAATCTTAAAAACTCTGAACACTGCCCAGGCATGTATTGGAGGGTTTACATCACTTAAGTTCCATTCATAGGCAGGGAGTTGTCCGTTAGGATGCATGTACCATTCAAATAAGAAGAGTTTCAGTTGATGTTTAGCAAAATCCGGATCAATTAATGAAAAGCTGATGGTATGAAAAGCCAGATCCCAGGTGGCATACCAAGGATATTCCCATTTATCGGGCATAGAGATAATATGTTCATTATTGAGATGTTTCCATTCATAATTTCTTATTCTTTCTCTGGATTTTGGGGGCGGCATCTCTGTAGGATCGCCTTTCAGCCACTTCTCAACATTGTAATGGTAAAACATTTTGTTCCAAAGCATACCGGCAAATGCCTGTCTTTGTACTAGTTTTTCATCCTCCGACTGAATTCCTTTCTGAATCTCGGCATAAAATTCATCTGCTTCCTTATGCCGTGTTTCAAAAGTAGCTTCAAAATCACTGAACGGGTCTTTTAGTTCCTTATCAGAAATTCTAAACTCATATACTTTGGATTCTTTAGCTTTAAAATATTCATCAATAAAAAACGATGCTTTTGTACCGGTATTTTTAGGATTAACTGCTTGAGAATTTCCTGTCAGCACAAAATCATTAATTCCATCCTTGCAGTATCTTGACGCATTGGAAGACTGATACAGTCTTTGATTGTTGGTCTCGTTATCACAGAATAGTATTTTTGAAGATTGTTTTGCATAGAAATTCTTTACTTCAAGATCCTGATGGTTTATTCTGATATGATTTGCTTCTTCCGCAGACAATTGGGGCTTGTAATCATTATATCCCCAGTTCCAGGTATTCCTAAACCAGACTGTTGGTAAAATTATAAGGGCTGTATCTGTTTCAGCTTTATTAATTATCGTTAGTCTGATAAGAATATCATTCTGGTCCTCTTTGGCATATTCAATAAAAATATCGAAGTATTCATTATCTTCAAAAATTCCGGTATCAATTAATTCGTACTCAGGGTCATCTTTGCTTTTTTCTGCATTGGTTTTTATCAGATCATCATAAGGAAAAGCCTTTTGAGGATATTTATATAACATCTTCATATAAGAATGGGTAGGTGTCGAATCCAGATAATAAAAATACTCCTTCACATCCTCACCGTGATTTCCTTGTCCATTGGTAAGGCCAAAGAATCTTTCCTTTACCATTTTATCCTTCTTGTTCCAGAAGCCAACAGAGAATACAAGTTTTTGGAGATCATCACATATTCCACAGATACCTTCCTCACCCCAACGGTAAGTTTTGGCTTCTGCGGTGTTGTGGCTGGTATAATTCCAGGCGTCTCCATTTTCGCTATAATCTTCCCGAACAAGTCCCCATTCACGGTTACTTACATAAGGTCCCCATTTTTTCCATGAAATATCTGAAACTCTCTGTTTTTCTGACATAAGCGTTAATTATGAGTAATAAGTAATGTATAATATTCAAAATTTACAACAATAACTTTGAACCAGAAACTCTACCCTCCTGTAGAGAAACTCTCAAACGTAGTCATCCCACCATCCACGAAAATACTGGTACCGGTAATGTAATCCGCAAGGTCACTGGCCAGAAATGCTGCCAGGTTTCCTATATCCTCTGGTTGTCCAATTCTGTTATAAGGAATAAGTGTGAGAAGTGAATTAAGGGCTTCCGGTGTACTCCATGCGTTTTTATTGATGGGTGTTTGAATAGCTCCCGGACAAATAGAATTAACACGGATCTTATCAGCACCATATTCCTGAGCTAATGTCTGCATCAGCATTCTGATAGCACCTTTACTGGAGGCATAATTAGCATGTCCGGTCCATGGGATAATTTCATGTACGGAACTGATATGAATAATCTTTCCACAAGCTATGGAGCGGGACAGATCTATTCCACGGCGAAGGAATTCTTTGATAGCTTCCCTTGCGCAAAGAAACTGCCCAGTAAGATTAACACCTATTACGGCATTCCACTGATCTAAAGTCATTTCAGTGAATTTTGCATCTTTTTGAATTCCGGCATTGTTAATCAGGATATCTACAGTACCAAATTCAGAAACTACATCCCGGAACATCTTTACCACCTGATCTTCCTGCGAAACATCACATTGATAAGTAATTCCTTTTCCTCCGACATCCGTAATTTCTTTCAGTACTGATTTTGCTTCATCCTGAGATCTTGGTGAAGAATGGTTGATAATAACAATTGCGCCTGCTGATGCTAATGATTTTGCTACACCGGAACCAATACCGCTAGAGGCTCCCGTAACCACTGCTACCTGATTGTGAAGTGATATTTCCATATTTGTAAATTGATGTTACTCAAAGTTATGGAAAGAAATCAGCAGTAAAGGGATTATAATTTTAAAATTTTATTAAAGTTTTTTATACATCAGGTATTGCAGGCCGCTCCTTCCTACTCTTGTTTTGCCATCATAGATATATCCTGCCTTCAAGTAAATATGATAAGCCGAATTATTTTTCTGATTCACTGCCAAAACAATTTCATCACAATGTTTAAAATTTTCTTTTACAAAATCATCAACCAGTATCATGGCTACTTTCCCGATTCCCCTACCCTGCTTTTCAGGGTTTACAGATAAAGATCTTACCAGAGCAGAGTTTTGATTATCCGTAAACTCGAATTTATCTTTTCCAAAATCAAGGACAAAAAATCCTGCCGGAACATTATTTTCCAAGATGGTAATGGGAAATGCATTATTATCATCCCTTTTCTCAATATTTTGTAAGGCCTGACTGGCAGAAGCGGTAAAACGCAACTGATTTTCGTCTAAACTATAACTAACTCCTGAAAGATGCTCCTCTGGGTTAAAAAAATCTAATCTAATCATAACTAATGATGGTAAATATCTTCGTACATTACCCCTGCACGTATTTCCACAGGAAGTTTATTTTCTTCAGGAACAATCGGGCAATTATAATCGTAGGCATTATAAGCACAAAATGGATGATAAGACTGATTAAAATCCAGAATTATGGTATTCCCCTTCGGAATCTTCAAATCCATATATTTTCCGCCACCATAGGTTTCTTTTTCATTGGTAGCATCACGGAATGGCAGAAAAAGGTAATCTTTATATTTATCCTGTTTAATCAAGTCAAGGCTTTGGTATAAAGTCAATGTATAAGGCTTTCCATCCAGTTCAAATGTTGCTTTCCCATATTCTTTATAAGACTTTGTTTTACCTGAGGACGTTGGCAGTTCAAAAGGCTGTGCATCTTCGGTTTTAACCAACTTTGCATTCACCCGGTATTTTATATCAAAAGGAAAAAACGGGTGCCCTTTAAAATTTTTAAAATTATCTCCCCGTAATGGAGTTTGTTTAGGGTCCAGATATTCTGCATCAAGATTTTTCTGAAATTTTTTAATTTCCATTACCTCTTTTGAAACCATCTTTTGAGAAAAGGTAAATAAAGGAAGAAGTAAAAATATCAATATATATCTTTTCATAAACTTTAAATTATAAGTAAAATTATGAATTTTCCAGTGTATGAAAAGTTAAAAATGTACTAAAAAGGTATAATCTGTTTTAAATAAAATAAGTTTTCTTTAATCTAGCATACTTTTTGAGCAGCAATGCCCATGGACAGAAAGAAATTCATCAAAACAGGTATACTGGCTATCTCAGGTTTTTATTTTCTGCAATCGGATCTTTTTCAGGCAGCTGAACGAAGAAACAATAAGATAGTAGAAACTATAAATGCACCAATTATTATCATTGGAAGTGGATACGGAGGTGCTGTTTCAGCTTTGCGTCTGTGTGAATCAGGAAAAAAAGTTGTTCTGCTGGAAATGGGCCTTAACTGGGAAAAAGCAGGTATTCCTTACTCCAACCTTCTGAAACCCGGAAAAAGTTCTGCATGGCTGAAAAAGAAAAGTATTGCTCCCTTCATGAATTTATTTTCTCTCACTCCTTTTACCGGAACATTGGATCGTCTGGATTTTGAACATCTTAAAATTTGGGTGGGAAGAGGTGTTGGCGGAGGTTCGCTGGTTAATGGAGGAATGGCAGTAACTCCAAAAGAAAGCTACTTCAAAGAAGTTTTCCCCAATCTTGATGCTGATAAGTTCTATACTCATTACTTTCCTCTGGTTCGGGAAGAGCTCAAAGTCAATGTTATTGATGAGCAGTTTCTAAAAGAATGTCCTTATTATAAATTCACAAGAGTAGGTGAAGCAGAAGCTCATAAAGCAGGTTTTAAAACCATGCGTGTTCCCAATGTATATGATTTTAAATACATGGAAAAGGAATATTTAAATGAGGTTCCCCGTTCTGCCCTTAATACAGAAGTGATTTACGGAAATAATCATGGTAAAAACAGCTTGGATAAAACTTATCTGAAAAAAGCTATGGAAACCGGAAATCTTGAAGTACTGGATCTTCATTGTGTAGATCATATCAAACTCAATGATGATAAAAGCTACACCCTCAATGTTCAGCAAATTGACACCTCTGGAAAAGTAGTTACAGGCAAAGTTTTTAATTGTAAAAAACTGATTCTCTCTGCGGGAACTATGGGAACATTACAACTGTTGTTACATTCCCATGCTGTGAATAATCTTCCTGTTCCTGAAAAAATTGGTAAGAACTGGGGAAACAACGGTAACTTTATGACTGGAAGAAACTGGGTAAAACCGTTATCCGGCGGAACAGGTTCTAAACAGTCAACCATTCCGGTGGGCGGAATTGATAACTGGGATGATAAAGAGCATCCGTTCTTCACAGAAATTGCCCCTTTACCAATGGGAATGGATGTTGCTACAGCTTTATACCTGCTCATCAACAGAGTGGATAAAAAAGGAGAAGTAAGTTATGATGCGATCAATAAAAAAATTACTTTAAACTGGGGTGAAAGCAACACGACGAAAATGAGGGAGAATGCCAAGTATTTTATCCGAAAAATGAATAATGCGAATGGTGGAACCAGAAGTCACTTCCTGTTCAAGAATGGTTTTGGAGCAGATATCTGCTATCATCCATTGGGCGGATGTGTATTAGGTGAAGCTACCAATGAGTTTGGAAAGCTAAAAGAACATGAGAACCTCTATGTATTGGATGGGTCTTTAATCCCCGGAACCATTGGGGTGAATCCGTTTGTAACCATTACAGCGATTGCTGAATATTGTATTGAAAATCTAATTCGTCAGAATGAGTTTGCTTAAGGCAGCACTTTTACTTCTGCAAGATAATTCCGGATATCTTTTTCATGCTTAAAAGGGTATTCAAAATTCAGTTTTTCTGATAAAGCAACTCCCAATTCATGAACAAGATCAGCAAATGCAAATAAAGCGGCCCAGTTTTCCTCAATATTACTTCCTGAAAAAGTAGCTTCTACTCTGCTCCATAGTTCTGCAGAAAGATATTTTTTGAAAAGTCTTCCGTGTTTGTTCGTGGTTATATTCTTCCAGTTATCAGAACCTGCAATATGCCATTCGATTAAAGGAACCAGATAATCTGATCTCAATATATTTTCAGACATGAATTTAGCATAGAAAATATCACCCCGTTTAAGGCATTTTGCTACATAAGTGGTATCCCACCAAAAATCATTCAGCAACTGTTTGAACTCTTTTTCTGTTGGCTGATGAATCATAATGGTTTGATAAGTTGGAGCCTTCAAATTCTTTGTAAGTCCATCTTTATCTACTAAAACCTTATATCCAAGATCCCAATCTTCCGGAAGTGTTTCTTCTTTCACTTCTTCAGAAAATTCTGATACCTGATACAATTTAAAATCAACCTTTATATGATCTCTGTACAAAACCATTTTCATGGCATGTTTTCCATCAAAAGCAGTATCATTTTCTTCCACCATAGAAATTGGTTCTCCGAAAAGCTTAATCCATTCATTATGGTCTTCATAAGACTTTCTACTCTCAAAAACCAGTTCTATATCAAGATCACTAAAGTCATCTACAGGAGCATAGGGATTTACCAATGAACTGGTTAAAAGAACAGTACGGATATCCGGATTATTTTCTGCCCAGTGAATAATTTGTTGCAACTTTTCGTCCCTTACCTTCATGCTAATAAGATTCTGATATTTTCACACGATAAACATCTGAGGAATTCCTTTTAATAGATTCTACAAAGAAACCTCCCTCTTCAGGAATAACTTCTTTAAGATCGAAACTTTTACAGTCTTTCGGCAGCCCTGAAAATATAAGTGTAAACCAAAAATCCTGCATGAATGGAACAGGCGTCCAATAAGGAGAAATTGAAATATTCTCTGCATGAATCATCTTACTTCTATGCTCAGACTGGTTATCAAAAAGATAGGTTGAATGCCAGATCCTGATTAAGTTCCCTAGAAATGGGGATGCAGGAAAGCAACAGTGTACAATTACCTGTTTCTCTTCTTCTATCTTTGTTTGAAGAGACTCCAGGAGTTCTTTTGCAATAACCGGCTTTATAACTATTTCTTCCACCTTTTAAAAGTAATAAGTGATGAGCAATGAATAATGCTTTTGGATTGCTTGTTATTCATTGCTCATTATTAATATTTAGTATTCTAATTCCAGTTTTTCCTTGGTATACTCTCTTACTTTTTCAGTAAGCTCAGGATTCTCTGCTAGTTTTTGTCCGTATGACGGAACCATTTCCAGCAATTTAGCCTTCCATTCTCCATTTAGTTTCTCAGGGAAACACTTTTCAAGAACATTAAGCATTGCCGGTACAGCTGTGGATGCACCCGGTGAAGCTCCCAATAAAGACGCTATGGTCCCATTTTTATTCACTACTACTTCAGTTCCGAACTCCAGTTTACCACCTAGCTTATCATCTTTCTTAATAATCTGAACTCTTTGACCCGCTACTTTCAATTCCCAATCTTCTTCTTTAGCATCCTTGATAAATTCTCTTAAATGCTGCATTCTTTGAGATTTCGTCATCGCTACCTGCTGAATAAGGTATTTAGTCAGAGGAAGGTTATGCCACCAAGCTCCAAATAAAGATTTTAAATTTTTGGTATTCACACTTTCCGGTAAATCCAGATAACTTCCTTCTTTCAGGAATTTTGTTGAAAACCCTGCGAAGGGTCCGAAAAGAAGAGCCTTCTGCCCATCAATAATTCTAAGATCAAGGTGTGGAACAGACATTGGCGGAGCATCCACTGTTGCTTGTGTATATACTTTAGCATGGTGCTTCTCTACCAATTCCTGATTATGCGTTACCAGCCATTGTCCGGAAACCGGGAATCCTCCATACCCTTCACTCTCTTTAATATCAGAACTATCCAATAACGGAAGTGCATATCCGCCCGCACCAATGAATACGAAATCAGCATTCACTTCCTGTTTGTGGTTATGGATTCGGTCCTTCACTTTCATTTCCCACTTACCATCTTCTTTAGGGCTGATATCTTTCACTTCATGATACAGGAATACTTCAACTTTTGAATCTTCCAAAAGATGTCTTCCCATTTTTCTGGTTAATGTTCCGAAGTTTACATCTGTTCCCATATCCATTTTGGTAGCCGCCATTATTTCAGACTTGTTTCTTTTGCTCATTACCAATGGAATCCATTCTCTCAGCTTATCATGATCTGTTGAAAATTCCATTCCGGAGAACAGAACAGATTCAGTCATTTTATCATGACGTTTTTTAAGATATTCAGCATCTTTTTCTCCAAATACCAAACTCATGTGTGGACAAGCATTGATGAAATCCTTTGGATCCTGAATATATCCTTTCGTTAATAAATATGCCCAGAATTGCTTTGAGATTTCAAATTGTTCTGCAATACTTTCAGCTTTCTTGATATCAATGCTACCATCCGGATTTTCCGGTGTATAATTTAGCTCACAAAATGCGGAGTGCCCTGTTCCGGCGTTGTTCCAAGCTGCTGTACTTTCTTTGGCAAACCTTCCTAGTCTTTCGAAGATGGCAATTTCAAGTGTTGGATCAAATTCATGAAGCAGCGTGGCTAAAGTGGCGCTCATGATTCCGCCCCCTATCAGTACAACGTCGTATTTAGGTTTCGGTGTTCTGCTTGTAAGCGATTGTGACATAATTTTAAATTTTAGTTCAAATTTCGGGAAAAGTTTTAAAAAGAGAAACGCGTTTAACGATTTTAACACGTTAATTTTTGCTCTAAAAACACTTATGAATTACACAACCCTATATCATGGAAAGTATCAATTTATTTTGTTTATTTGATTTATCAAAACCATCGGATTTCAAATTTAAGTCACTTCATCCGACAAAGTGATTTTATAAACACGAAAAGCGCTAAGATGTATTTTCATTATGCTTTATTTCAAAATCTTTGCGAACGCTGCGTTAAAAACAAAAAACTCCGTCATACAGATGTATAACGGAGCTTACATATTTTAAAATTGCTTTTAATTCAATTTTGCAGTTAACTTTTTAAACTGTTTTTCAGCATTTTTACCTTCATAAAGAATTGCATACACAGTATCAATAATTGGTAATTTCAAATTTTTCTGTTTGGATGTTTTGTAGATAGACTGAGCAGCATAATATCCTTCCGCCACCATGTTCATCGATTGAATCGCAGATTTTACGGTATATCCTTTTCCAATAAGGTTACCAAGGTTTCTGTTTCTTGAAAACAGTGAATATGCGGTTACCAATAGGTCTCCCAGATATGCACTTTCATTTACATCTCTTGGAGCTTCATAAATTGCTTCCAGAAAAATTTCCATTTCACGGATCGCATTGGATACAAAAACGGCCGTGAAGTTATCACCATATCCTAATCCACTTGCAATTCCGGCTCCGATGGCAAAAATATTTTTAAGAATAGCACTGTACTCATTTCCTAAAATATCTTTACTGGTTTGTACCTTAATAAAATCTGAACTGAAAACGCCTTCAAGTTTTTTTGCAGTTTCATCTTCTACGGTAGCTATGGTAAGGTAAGAAAGTCTTTCCATCGCCACCTCTTCAGCATGACAAGGTCCTGCAATAACAGCCTGATTTCTGAAACCGATTTTAAACTCATCACGCAGATAATGTGCTACCACATCATTCACTTTAGGAATAATTCCTTTAATTGCAGAAACAAAGATTTTATCTGAATAATCACAAGTCATCTTATCCAAAGTATCGGACAGGTAAATGGAAGGTGTTGCCAAAACAATAACATCGCAGGCAGAAACCAGTTCATTAATATCTGTGGTCAACTTTAAACTCTTCAGGTTAAAATGAGCAGCAGTAAGATACGTCGGGTTATGTCCACGAAGCTCAATAGCTCCTTTTACAAACTCACTTCTTACGCACCAGTGCACAACTTTACAATTTTCAACAAGCATTTTTACGATAGCAGTGGCAAAACTTCCGCTTCCTACTACTCCTACAGAAACATCCTTTTTAGTCTTTTTTGGATTCGAAGATTCTGAAATAATTTTCTTTTTAGCCATAATTGGAATGTGAACTGCAAATATATTAAACAAAGATTTAACAGTATACTTTAAGGCATGATAAAAAACCACTTTCTGAAAAAATAATGCTTCAGCACAATTAAATATGCAATTAAGCGTTAGATACAGAAAAAACTGAGTTTTAGTTAAGAATAACCAACAAAACTTATTTTTAATTAAATTTGCAGTCTTAAAACCGTTTTAACTATTCTAAGAGAAGAAATATGAAAAAATTTCTAAACAGCAAGAAGAACGTAAACATTCTCCTGGGAGGACTTTTATTAGTAGTTTTTGCGCAAGGTATCTTCATTGCCAAACTTTTCTCAGAGAAGGATGACAAAAATTATGAAGTGAACCTCGTAAAAATAAACACTGAAAAAGACAGTGTAGATTATCTGAAAATGAAAACTGATCTTACTCTTGTAGATCAGACAATTGCCCAACTGAACTCTTTCCTGAAGTCTAAGGACATCTCCAATGAAAAGCTAATGATGCTTGATCAGGACAGTATTGCCAATTCTATTTATCTTTCCAAACAAGCCAACCGATACAGCCAGTATCTGATGGACCTACAGAAAAAACTGATGCAGGTTCCATTGGGAATGCCTACAGACGGATATATTTCATCTAATTTCGGTATCAGAAAAAATCCTATTCCCTTTAAAACTGTTTTTGCTTCGGTAAAATCAAGCGCTGCTACAGAAGCTAAACCTGTTGCTGCAGCCGCTCCAAAACCGGAAGTGAAGGCTGAACCTGTGGAAAAAATAGTGGAATTAACAGACAGCTATGGAAATAAAAGAGAAGTTAAAGTGATGGTAACCCCAAAAGCAGCTCCTGTAGCTTCTGCACCCGCTGCTTCAGCTCCTGCTACAAAAGCTGTTGCAGGAAACACTACTTCTAAAGCTGCGCCAATGGAAAAAAATAATCCTCCAGCGGAAGCAGATCAGATGCAATTCCATAAAGGATTGGATATTGCTGTTGCATTTGGTTCTGAGGTAAGAGCTGCCGCTGCCGGAACGGTTATTTTCTCAGGGCAGAAAGGTGGTTATGGAAATTGTGTCATTGTTTCTCACGGAAACGGACTGGCAACACTTTACGGACATTTATCACAACTTGTTTCTAAAGTGAATGATAAAGTAAAGGTAGGTCAGGTGATTGCTAAATCCGGAAACTCCGGACGATCTACCGGGCCTCATCTTCATTATGAAGTACATAAAAACAACACTCCGGTAAATCCGAGGTTGTTTATGAATCTATAAATGAAAGCTGTCTCTAATAAGGCAGCTTTTTTTGGCTTCAAAAGATAGATTTTGTAATTTTTTTATGCTCTCGCTGATCTTGCAGATTATGCAGATTTTTCTTTTACATATCTATGAAAGACTTTTTTTAAAACACAAAGAATACTAATAATATCACAAATATAATTCTCACACTGATAGATCTGCGTAATTTGTGAAGTCTGTGGGAAATTATTTTAACACAACGTTCTAAGATCCTTCTTATTTAACAAAGAGTCAGCAAGCTGATTGGATGAAGCTTTGAGGATACTTTACCTTAATTTATTATGCTATAAAAAAACAGCCGCCAATGGGCAGCTGTTCTTTTATTTTAAAATCTTAAGAGTTCCTTTCGGGTGAGTGAATGTACCGTCTGGTCCTGCAATATTAGAATACACTATGTTTTTGTTGTAATCCTGAATATGGGTTACATTAAAACCTAAGTTAGGTTCATGCCAATAGACCATAAAAACATTCTTCGCTACCTCAACAGCAGTATATTCTACAGTATCAGTACTGTCTTTTGAACTTCCTGTTAGTCCTGTGAACGTCATTGTTTTATTGTCTTTAAAATCCAAAAGGAATTTTACCGCTCCAAAATCAACTTCTACCTTTTGGCCGATTGCTGGATATGGTGATTTTAAATCCCAAGCCATTTCTCCAAGGAAAACCTTTACACCCATTTCTAACTCATCTTTTCCGGGAAGATTAGGGTATTTCTTTACCATAAAATCTACGATTGCAGATGTAGTTTTATTTTCAGTAACGGCTTTCTTATAATTTTCAAGATAACCTTTTACAAAGTCAAGAGATGCCGGAGATAAAGATTGTTTTGCAAAATGTGATGGAACTACCTGTTCTGGTTTTAAAGATTTCATCGCATCAATTTGTCCAATCCATTGGTCAATGGCTTTTACATTCTGAGTATCTGCCATCCAAAGATGTGAATCTATGGATACTGAAATTCCTCCTGCAACAGTTTTAATAGACGGAATCCAAAGAAAACTGTGAGCAGAATCTTCAGGATTCTGTCTGATCTCAATTTTATTTCCTTCAAGATCAGGAACAGCAGTTACTGCTTCCGGAGTGATGATTTCTGATGGCGCATCTGCTTTCAACTGTGGTTTCCAAACAGCCAGTTTATCATCCTTTGAAGCGGAAATAAGATAAGCCGTTTGTGCTGTAGAAATAATTCTTACATTAGGAAATGCTTTTTTAATCACATCTAATCCAAAATAAAAATCCGGATCACTGTGAGAGATAAAAACTGTTTTCAGATTTTTTCCGGTTGCTTTAATTTCTTTTACCAACTGTTCTGCATATTGCTTTTGAAACTGTGCATCAATAAGTATAGCATCCTTATCTCCATAAATAATGGTAGAAGTAATGGGGAAAATAGCCTTGGTTCCGGGATTATAAACTTTAACCTTCAGGTTCCCCGCAAATATGCTTATGAAACCTAAAATAGTGATTAATGATAATAATTTTCTTTTTAACATTTTTGTTCTTTTTACATTAATAAGCTGCTGTAAAACGTTCACGAATATGGTTGTTCTGCTCCAGCTCATCCACTAATACTACGGCTACATCTTCTACTGAGAGTTGGCTTCTTCCGTTTTCATCAAATACAGGAGTTTCCAATGATGTTCTGTACTTTCCAGTTCTTGTTCCTACGTTAGCCTGATTCATTTCTATGGCAGGGCTGAAGAATGTCCAGTCTAGTGTATTATTTTCTTTGATTTTGTTTAAATAATCTCTTGCGGCGGTGGCTCCCGGTTTGTAAGCATCCGGAAAGTCCGGGGTATCTACAATCTGAACATTATCTGGTGTATAAAGGCTTCCTGCTCCTCCTACTACGATCAGTCTTTTTACTCCTGATTCTGATACTGCTTTTTCAATATTTTCAGAACCATTCAAAAAGTCATTGTAAAGATTGGGGTTTGTCCACCCTGCATTAAAAGCACTGATTACGGCATCACTTCCTTTTAAAGCTTCTGCTAATTCTGCTACATTGTTTACATCAACGCTTTTTGCCGTTACGTTTTCCTGTGTTTTTACTTTTGATGCGTCTCTTACTAAAGCTTCCACTGCATATCCTCTATCAGCTAATTCTGTTACGATGTGTGCTCCTACAAATCCGGTTGCACCAATTACTGCTACTTTTTTCATACTGTTTTATTTGTTTAATTAAATTGTAATAAATTTTGTTACATTTAAAGGTAAAAAATTTTTATTCGAACTGATCTGCGAATTCCTGCAAAGATTTATCTCCTAAAAACTGACTTACCAACTGATCTGTCTCTTCAAATAATGTATTTAAATGACTGTTAATTTCTTTTCCTACGCTACACGCAGGATTGGGATTCTGATTTTTCTTTCCTAATACTTCTGTATTTTTTACTGATCTGTAAATCTCAGAAATAGTAATGTTTCCTGCCTCTTTTGCAAGCTGGCTTCCACCATCTTTTCCTTGTCTGCTGATAATTAAGCCTGCTTCTCTCAAGACACTGATCTCTTTACGTACAATGACAGGATTTACATTGATACTACCCGCAACCCAGTCAGAAGTGAGCCACTCCTGAGGACTTTTCGCCAATAAGGTCATGATATGTATTGCCGTAGCAAATCTTGTGTTATTCATTGTAATTACTCTGCAAAGATAAACAAATTTTAATTGTAACAAAATTTATTACAATTAATTTTTCCTAAAGGATTAATTTATCCAGATCCAGCAGTAAATAATTAATGTTCTGATTGATGGTTCGTGTTGCCGATTGCATCTGATTAAGCATAGCTGCACGGTTATGAAGGTCGTCTGCCCTGTAATATCCGCCATCTTTGAAAATAACGGACTGATCTGCAGCTTCTGTATCATCATCAAACTGATAATGCAGCCATCTTTCTTTCATATTTCCAATAATGGAACGTTCTTCCCTATTGGAAAATTTCTTTTCGGTATACATATACCAGATAAATGGCGGGAAGTTCGGGGATTCTAATTTCCCTTTCCAGATATCTCTAAGAAGGTTTCTTTGGTGAATAAATTCTACCTTTTTCCCTTTCGGATTAAGAGTTGCCAAACCGAAACCTGCTCCCAAAACCCCTCCACCGATATCAATGGCATTGCTCCAGCCCTGATCTCCAACAATTCCTCCGGCAATGGAAGCTGCCGCTCCTGTGATAATAGAATATAGAATGAGTTTATTATTTCTGGAAGAATTGAGGTTATCTACATAGTTTCCAATCTGGGCTACTCTTTCGCCCTCGCAATCAAATTCTGCTGCTACAGCATCCAATTCTGTAAGCGCAATGGTAATTTTACTGTTGATTTTAGTTTTTAGCTGCAAAACTTTAACCTGAGAAGCCAGCGATGAATCCTTTTTAAGGTCCATAATCTCATGAACCTCATCCAGGTTATCCAATGCATTTAAAATCAAAATACTCTGGTCAGAAAACATTTCCTTCAGCTCTTTATTGGCTGCTAAAATAGAATCCGAATTGTAGGAAGGGACTTTATTGCTATAATTATACTTGAAAGGAGCCTTACAATAGCTATCCTTCAAAGTAAGTATGTTTTGTTGAATAAGCTGATTCTTCTTGGAAACACAAGAAGTCAACAAACCGAAAACGATAAAGAGGTAAAATATTTTTTTCATTCAGCCCAATTTTTGTGTCATAACTGAATCATTGTCAGAAATCATCAATCAGTTTCAATATAATTCATCAATACGAATATAGTACAAATAAAAAAATTTACCTGAAATCAGGTAAATTTTTAATTTATTTTTAAGCCGGATTATTTAATACCCAGTAATTCTACTTCAAAAACAAGAGTACTGTTTGGTCCAATTTCTTTGCTGATCTCCTGATCTCCGTATGCTAAATGCGGTGGAATAATCAGTCTCCACTTACTTCCTACCGTCATTAACTGAAGAGCTTCTGTCCATCCTGAAATCACTCTGTTCAGTGGGAAAGATGCCGGAGTTCCTCTTTTTACAGAACTGTCGAAAACCTTACCGGAAATAGTAGTTCCGTGGTAGTGGCATTTTACAGTAGATTTAGGTCCCGGCTTTGCCCCATCCCCTTCCGTAATAATTTCATATTGTAAGCCGCTTGGTAATTGAACAACACTTTCTCTCTTACCATACTCTTCCATGTACTCTTTGCCGTCATTAAGGTTCTTTTCAGCCAATTCTTTTTTACGTTTAAATAACAAATCTGCTACTCCCATATTATAATTTTTTGCAAAGATAAGGCTTTTTTAGGCTTGGAAGATGGAAGCACGAGGGTGGAAGTTCAAAAACCGAGTATTTCACTGTCAGGCATTTTCTTTTTTATTCATTCTTTACTATATTAATTAAGCACTAATAATCAATAAGTTAAAAAAAAGATCATTAAAAATGGTATACTCAGAAACTTCCTGCATCAAACTTCCTGCATCAAACTTCCATAAAATTCAAATAATTGTAATATTTCCTTAACACAAATTCCGAAACTTGGCGTTATACTTGAATTTTAAAACTAAATGCCAAATCCGATACTATATAACAAGAAGTTTGACGAGCTTAATGAAGAGGAAAAAAAACTTCTGGAAATCAATAAAAAAACGATTGCCGATTTTGTTGAGCAATCCTCTTCCATAAGTGACGTTAATTATGCTACCAGAAATGCCCATGCAAAGACTTATGCAGTCTCAAAAGGAATCTTCTTGGTAGACCCCAATATTCCTGAATTTCTCAAACCTTTTTTTGATAAAGAAAAATTTGATTTGTTTATAAGACTTTCCAACGCACAGTTCAAAATTCAAAATTCAAAAAGGGATATTCCGGCTTATGGCTTTGCCGTGCAGATCAGGGATGAAAACAATAATCTGCTTTCCAATTATCCGTTGGTAAACTTTCCGCTGTTTCCTGTTAACTCTGTTTCTACCTTTTTAAAACTGTTTACAGCCATCAATCTTTCTTATATCAATAAATGGAGCAGTTTATTTTCTCTGCTTACGCAAATGATTAAAATAATCCCATCTGTTTGTACAGGTTCATTTATCAGAAATACAATAAAGTTGTTCAGTAAGAGAAATGATTTCATTCTCTCTTTTGATTATCATTCTGTAGGAGCTTACCGTTTGGGAGATTATATGATGAAGATAAAGTTGAGCCCCAAATCCGTTAATAAGAATATGGATAAGAAACAAAACATGAAAAAGGCTTTAAGGAATTATCTTCAGAAGAATGATTTTACCGCTGATGTTTTGATTCAGCTTTGCTATAATATTAAGGACCAACCCATTAATAAGCTGAATGTGGAGTGGAAAAATTCGCCATACATTAAAATTGGTGAGGTTAAAATAGAGAAAAATTCTTTACTGGATCCTCGTGATTGCAGTAATGAACTGCTTTCATTCAATCCTTTTGAAAGTAAGGTCATTTTTCATCCGGTTGGTAAGATCCAGAAATTACGGGATGGAGCTTATAAAGTCTCTGTACAGACCAGAAGAAAAATCAATAAGCTACTGCATGGCAAAGATGTAAAATAGTACACAAAATGGCTAATGAAATCTTTTTTGACATTTTTATTTTGCATTTAATTTAAGGTACAATATTCAAATTTTCTTTTCTCATAATTCCTTATATAATATAAAGACTGCTAAGATAGCAGCCTTTATTTAAAATTTATCTAATTTTTAATAGCCTATATTATCCTTTCTATTTTACCCAATACTGAATTATTCTTCCCTCAGGTTGATTAGATGGATTCATATTGAAGCCATGAGGTCTCCAGTTTGCCCATCCATTGATACAGTAACTTGCTCCGCCATAGTTATCAGTACTGTTAGCACAAGTACCAATATGATGGTTCAGCTGGTATTCGGTATTCATATATAATCCAAACAAATCATTGATATAATATTTATTGAATGTTGCTGAACTTCCATTACTTGAGGTATATGTTAAATTAGAACTTGCATTATTAGCCCCTGCATATCCTAAAGCGCCATAAAATCCTGTAAAAAATCCTGCCTGGCTGTACATTCCCGGAGGAACTACTACAAACGGCACATTATTAAAGAAATAATTAGTGCCATTAACTCCTAGCTGGGGTTTCCCCCAAGGAAAACCAAAAAGTTTACCTGCTGATGTATATCCATTACTACTATAATCACTGCTTGACGGATTTCCATCAGTTATTACAACATCCCAATAATTATTAGGTGTCCATACATCATTTACCGGAGCAGTTGTACCACTTTCAACACTCTGAGCAGTTACTCCTGCAGAAGAAGGGTGTGTAGCAGGTCCTTTTTCCTTAATAGTAAAACGATATTCTCTTATCGAGCCACTTGAGCCGCCAATATTACTAACCACATATGGAAGCAATGAAAAGCTATATTCATTAAATATTCCATCTTCAGTCGTAACCGGGTTCCTTTGTATTTGGGTAGCAAGAGACTCACTTTGAGTTTTTTCTATAACCAGAATCTGTCTTTCTGATAAGGATTTCACCAATGTCCATCCACCATTACTCATATCACAATACGTTTTAAATTTGGCACTGGCACCTTTTAACCAATAAAATCCATCTTGTGCATTTGCATTTTCGTTAAGAATATCAGTACATCTTGCAACAGGATTTTTAAACGTACCGCTTGAACTCTTTACCTCTACAGCCACACTGCAGGTTATATTATTGCCCGGACTTACAAACTGATAAACATTGGTTCCCATAGCCCCTGGAGTCTGATATCCATATAAGCGGATACTTGTTGTCGTATTGTTAATCACAATATTTCCAGATGAAAAATAAATACCATTAGCTGAAGTAGTCGTTACAGTAGTTGAACCTGATGTATAAACGGCAGTCACTGGTATATCAATATAATTGGATCCATCCAGTGCAATTTTAGCCTGATATTCTCCATGTACAACCGCATTATTACAATCCATATCAAAAGAGGTTTGCGCTTGGGAAACATTAATACTGGGCAGTGGGCAAGTATTTACATCCACACCGTTTATATTTAATGTCACAGAATCCGTTCCTGGATTCGTTGGAATACCAACTCCATCTAATCTAATGGCCTGAACCCCTGTAGAGGTAAATACTCCGGACTTCGTAAAATAATATCCGTTAGTTGTGTTGATCTGTATATTATATGTTCCAGTTACTGCTACATTTACAGACAAAGTATAAGTATTGGTTGAATTAAGCACAGACTGCGCCCTATAACTTCCTGATACCCGGGTTGGCAGATCACAGCTACTTAGGGTAAACTCTGCAGGATCTGGAGTTCCGCAAAGATTTAACCACTTTAATTGCGTCCCGCTCCAAAAATTATAGCATTGAGTATCTTTATTAAATATAGTAAGTCCGTCTTCTGTTGCGGTAAGGTTGGTAAAATGGATGTTCCTTTCCTGAGTTGTATAACGTTGTATAATTATCCCATTAAAAGCATCAGGAATATTGGGACTTAAGGGAATTTTCCGTTCAGAAATGTGTAATCCTGCTTTTAAATTCGGCTCTCCTGTATTAATCCCTACTTGAGCATAACAAAGTAAAGTAAAGACTGAAATAAATAAAATAAAACATTTTTTCATAAGTTAATAGTTTTAATATGGTTAAACATTAATAAAGTACTCGCTAGATTAACATTAACATTATCCTTTCGCTTTCAATTATAAAGTATCAAAACACTCTTGACAATTGAAAGGTTAATGGTAAAGTTTGAACGGTAGAATCATGAGCTCTAAAAACTTATAAAAATGCACACAATCTTACATTTTTAAGTATTTATATGAATGGAAAGACAGTTGAAATAGAAATTCATACATCAAAATACGGCACAAATATAGTTTTTTTTACCTTTACTACATCCCTGATTTCCCCCCACAAAAACCATACATTTTCATAAGGGTCTACTCTCTCACTAACCATAGTGGTATTTAAGCTAAAAACAAAATGAATATTTACCTCTATCCACATATTTCAAAAAACAAAAAAGACTATTGTATAAACAACAGTCTTTATCTATTTATCTGAATTTTCGGTCGTCTTCTTTTATAGCGAGATCATTAATACTAGCATATCTTTTAGTCATTAATCCGTTTTCATCAAACTCCCAGTTTTCGTTTCCATAAGCTCTGAACCAATGGCCTTCTTTGGTCTGGTATTCATATTCAAAACGAACCGCAATGCGGTTATCGGTGTGTGCCCAATATTCTTTCTTAAGCTTATAATTGAGTTCTTTTTCCCATTTCTTCTGAAGAAACACAACAATTTCTTCTCTTCCATTGACGAATGTATCTCTGTTTCTCCATTCGCTGTCTATCGTATAAGCTTTGGATACTTTTTCAGGATCCTGACTGTTCCAGGCATCTTCTGCCATTTGAATTTTTTGCTTTGCCGTTTCAAGGGTGAAAGGCGGAAGCGGATGTTTCTGTTCCATTGTTTAAGGGATTAAATGGTTGACTATTTTTTTTGATTTCAAAATCAGTTCATTCGATTTAAAAAGCTGACTTTCTATAATGCTGCTTTCAAAAAGCATATAGATATGATCAGAAAGAGCATCATCTTTCAGTAATTCCAGAAAATAATTTCTAAGATCAGCTTTATGAGACTGGATTACATTTAGGATTTTAACATTATCTATTGGAATTTCTGATAAAATATTCAGGAAACTGCAACCTCTGAAGTTCTCTTTTTCATTCATATACATCAGAAAATCAAAAGCACCAATAATCTTTGAACTGAGGTCTGCTGACCAGGCTGTAAAAGAATGAAGCTCATTGAACCAGTATTCATGTCTTACATTCAGAAACTCCACACATAAGTCTTCTTTGGACTTAAAATGAAGATAAAAGCTTGCTTTGGCCACTCCTGCGTCAGAAATAATCTGGTTGATTCCTGTAGAATTATATCCCTGTTTTGCAAACAGATCAAATGTTGTTTCTACAATTCTTTCTCTTGGAGACTTCATATTGACTTTATTTTGTAAGACAAAGATAGAAGAAAAAAACAAAATAGACAAACTTGTCTGTCTATTTTGTTTTTTTTTGGAGGGAAGCTGGAAGAATGAAGCTGGAAGTACAGTTAGTTTTATAGATAAATAACCTGAGTTCGGGATCATAAAATTAAGGATAACTAGGCTGTAAGCCGGAAGAGAGAGGTTGGAAGTGACTATCGGAACTACAATTTCTGACATTGCATAAAATTTGATGAAGCTGTCTTTAAAGGAATAATACATTACAGGGTTGTAACTGCTTTTTTAGCCTCAACTCACTTCCCTCTCCCAGCTCCAGGCTTCCTTACTTACTAAAAACAGAAATGTCTTATCCCCAACTCAGCTTAACTATTTACATTCTTATAATGATAATCTCATTACAATGCAGATGATTCTTTATTTCGTCTACAAGTACTTCCGCCTTCCAGCATCCATCTTGCTTTCCCTTCCTTCACAAAAAAGCCCCCAAGATTAACTCTCGGGGGCCATTTATATATCGTAATGTGTATTACTCTTCCAGCTTATCTTTTTCCTCATCCTCTTTTTCAGGGAAGATAACGGATAAAAGAACGGAAATAACCAATACTCCACCAACAATTCCTAATGAAACTGGGGAAGGAATGTGAATCCATGGTGCAATAAGCATTTTAACTCCAATGAATGACAGGATAATCGCCAACCCATAAGGAAGTTTGCTGAACATATGGATAAAGTTCGCCAATAGGAAATATAATGATCTAAGACCTAAAATTGCAAAGATATTTGATGTATACAGAATAAACGGGTCGTTTGAAATCGCAAAGATCGCCGGAATGGAATCTACTGCGAAAAGAACGTCTGTAAACTCAATAACTCCCACTACTACTAATAGTGGTGTTGCCATTTTGATCCCGTTCTGAATGGTGAAGAACTTGTCTCCATCGTAATTATCAGAAACTTTCCAGAAACTTTTGATCAGTCTTGCTCCTGCTGTATTGCTGTAATCTTCATCGTCATCATCGCCACCATCACCCCATGATTTGATTCCTGCATACACAAGGAATAATCCGAATAAGGCCATTACTATGTTGATCTGTACTGCTTTTCCGAAAATATTCATTTCAGGAAGATAAGTAAGGTTAATAAGTCCTACTCCTGCAAAGATAAATATCGCTCTGAATATCAATGCTCCGATAATCCCCCAAAACAACACTTTATGATGAAGGTATTTCGGAACTTTAAAGAAACCGAAAACAAGGATAAATACGAATAAGTTATCCACAGAAAGGGCTTTTTCAATCCAGTAGGCAGCCTGATACTGTGTAAATTTCTCTACCGCTACAGCATGACTTTCCGGTGTTCCGTCTGTATTGAAAACCCAATACACAACACCTGAAAAGATCATGGAAAGTGAGATCCACACAATTGACCAGATGGTCGCTTCTTTGGATGAGACTTCATGACTTTTTTTATTGAATACTCCTAAATCCAGGAGCAGCATGATAACAACTGTTATCGCAAATCCCCAGACCAATCCCGGGTGCAGTTCTAAAATACTTTGATGTTCCACTTTAGTTATGTTATTATATGATAAAAGCAATAGATGTACAAAGTACAAATATTGCTATTTTATTTACATTTTGATGTATAAATGATTATAAATAATTCATCTGTACAGTTTGGATCGTCTGCTCCAGCTTTCTGTCCGCTGTAGGATCTCCAATCGCGTTGAATTTCCATTCACCGTTTCTTCTGTAGAAAACGCCCAATACCATAGCAACATGGCCTCTGAAAGAAGCATCGTTAGCTATATCATATTTAGCAAAAACCTCTTTTACATTGGTTGGTGTTCCTTCATAGATACGGATAGAAGCAAAAGGGATGGTTCCGAAATCCTGACCTTTATAACTGTTTAGTACCATTGCCACGTGATCTACGTTAGGTTCAAGGTTACTGAAATCTACCGTAATCACTTCGTTATCCAATCCGTCATCTCCATTTACGTCACCGGTAAGGTCGTCTCCACTGTGTCTTACAGAACCGTTTTTAGATTTCAGGTTCCCGAAATAAACTACTTCAGTAACATTTTTGTTTGAATCATATAAAATACAGCTTCCGTCTAAGTCTACTGCTTCTTTTTTAGTTCCGAAAAGTCCTTTTTTTTCAATTGCTCCCCAGTTGATTCCTACACAGGCTTGAGAAAGCTCAGCTCCGTTTTCTTTTTTAAGGTTAATTCTCTGACCTTTTTGTAAGTTGATAGCCATCTTTGTATGTTTAGTTATTATTTACATTTTTGGCGAAAAGCAAATACGCTTATCCGCTTGTTTCAAATTCCGTTTTATTGATTATTCAGGTTCAAATTAAGCATTGCCCGCAGAATATTTGTTTCTTCATCAAAGGCAAATATCTTGCTCATAATATCTATATTTTCGAGGTTTCGGATATAATCTTTCAAGACACCTTCTACCTCGGGGGGTAAGTTGCGTTTTCTTTCATTCATCGTATTCTCCAGCTCTTCGTTTTTATTCTTAAGCTGGTCGATAATGATACTCTGATTGGATTGGTTTTCAGAAACATCCAGCTTATCCAGTTCCTTGTCGAAAAGATAAAGCTTTTTATCATCTACACTGAAAATAAAATAATCATCAGACTGAAAGATCTTGAAAAGTTCATATTCATGAGTCCCGATAGCATAGCCACAGACAAAACGGACCTTAAATCCCTGTATGTTCAGCCTTCCCAACAGTTTCCTTTCAATAGAATAATCTTTGTACTGATATGCCGGAAAAGACTCAGCTTTCAGCAGAGATTCATCTGCTTCCAACCTGTAGAATTCTTTCGCATACTTTTTATGAAAATACAGTACATTATCCCAGTTGGCTGTGAAAACATCTTCTGTAAGGTCTTTGTACAGAGCTTTCAGATGTTGTGAAAATATACCGCTGTACATTTTCCTATCGGTCTGAAAACTATCTGCCTGCCTTTCTTCAAAACCTGAAATATATTTTTTGTTGATGTCAATTTCATTAAGGACCGCCAGCATATCATTTTCCTTCTGTCTTTTTATCTTCGTCAAAAGTTCTATGAGGCTATCGGTATATTGCAGGTGGAAAAGTTCCAGTTTATTGTAATCAAGAGCCGTATTTTCCTGGAACAGATTGTGGATAATATCTGTTTTGATGTAAATGGATATTATATCAATATGTTCAAAAAAATTAGCCAGAAGTTTAAGCCTTGTTAACCTTCTTTTGCTCTGTGACAATATGGTTGCTGCATCTTCCCCCACCGTAGTATCCTATAAATTAACCTCTGACATTCGCTTTCAATTCATGCTCCAATGTCTGAAGATCCTGATCCAGTTTTCTTCTGTTGTCAGCTCCCTGTTTCTGGATTTGTTTCACTTCATTTAATGTATTGATCAACATTGAAGTTGTTTCTCTCAATGTTTCTACAGATACAATCGTCTGCTCATTGGCTCTCGCCACGTTAATTGAATTCTGACCAAGACGTTCTGCATTCTTTCTTAAGATCTCTTCTGTAGTAGCAGATACTTTCTGCTGGATCTCAATATTCTGCTGTTGTCTGTACATCGCAACGGCAAGTGAAAGTTGATTTTTCCATACAGGAAGTGTAGTCGTAAGAATTGTCTGTGCTTTTTCAGCAATAGAAACGTTATTATTCTGAACCAATCTGATCTGTGGAAGTGACTGCATCATAATCACACGTACCACTTTAAGATCAGCCATTCTTCTGTCTAATCTTGCAATGAAGTCTCTCTTATCTGCAATCTGATAGTCCTGGAAATTCTGAGGACTGGCTTCCATCTGAGCTAACTCAACAGCGGCTCTTTCCATTCTGATATTTCCTGCAATAACAAGATCTTCAATTTGCTTGATAGAATTTACATTGCTTTCAAAAATCGTCTGAAGAACAGCATTATCTTTTGTAGAAGTAATGATACCTGCATTTACTTTGTAAGAGATCTGCTCAATATTGTTGATGATCTTGTCATACTTAGCAAACAGGTTTTCTACCTGGGTGATTACCTTCTTCATGAATGGTAATTTGCTCAGGAAGCTTTTTACTTTATTTCCGTTAAGCTCCTCTACATCTACGTAGTTTAGCTCTACTAAAAGGTCATTGATCAATCCGCCAACTTCTCCTGAGTTTGATCTTCTCACATTTCCTAAGAAGCTGTCACTCTGATTGGTTAACGTTTTCTGAAGTTCTGCTCCAAAATTTACAATAGATCCCGGATTAGCTTCATCAATAGAGTTTGCTAAAACTTCGTACTTCTGACGTTCTTCTGACTGTAACTGAGTCAGATTTACGTTCCCTTCTCTGTCTACAAGCACCGCCGGCGCTGCATTTTGAACAGGTTGAGCCGGTGTTGGTGGAACCATCGGCGTAGGCTCAAATGTTCTAAGAGGTTCAATTGATCCTAGTGGATCTATAGGTTGATTTTCTTGATTATCCATGATTATTTCTGATAAATTGATACAAATTTCTCAAGGCCGTCTCTCTGTCCTGCTCCTACTGCCTCAAATTTCCATTCCCCATTTCTGTTGTAGATTCTTCCGAATTCCACGGCTGTTTCAATTGAGAAATCTTCATCCAATTCATATTTTAAGATCTCTTCATTCGTATCTGTATTGAAAATTCTGATGAAAGAATTCCTTACCTGTCCAAAGTTCTGTCTTCTTGAATCTGCATCGTGGATGGTTACTACAACCGTAATTTCCTTTACCGCATCATCAATTTTTGTAAGATCGATCTTGATCTGCTCGTCATCACCTGATCCTTCTCCTGTAAGGTTATCCCCTGTGTGAATTACTGCTTTATCCGGAGATTCAGTATTGTTATAAAAAATAAAGTGATTATCTGAAACTAATTTCTTATCATCTCCTAGTAAAAATAAAGAAGCGTCAAGGTCAAATGCAGTTCCTGTAGAAGCATTATTAATATCCCATCCTAAACCTACAGTGAATTTAGGTGCGTTGATGTTTTCTCTTTGTCCTTTTTGTAAGTTAATAGCCATAATATAATTCCGTTTGTGTTAAAGTATTGATGTTATTTTTATATTCTTTTATTAAATGATAATTGTTACTGATGGCAAGCTCCAGCAGAAGATCCATCTGTCCTTTTTTTACTTTAGACGTAAGATAGTCAAAATTACTTGAATCTAAGCCTAAAATATATTTTACAATCCTTGTATTGAACTGAAAACAGGACTTATTCATAACTTCTGCAATGTGTTTTACGTTTTTCACTGCATAATAATTGAAAAAGTTTTCAATTGTAGGGTCTAGATCAAAGTTCATCAGTTCTGCATAATACAGGAACATAAAGTCTGCTTCCACATTATATTCATTCAGGATCCTGTTGACAGTATATTCATGACTTCCTGTAATTTTTATATCGTCTATAAAAATACAAAGTTTTCCTCTTAAAAAGTCTTTATCAATATAATAAGTATCATTGGCAATCAGATTTTTACGATCCTCAAAATTAAGGTTTCCATAATCTGTTATATAGGTATGATTTCTATTGATTTTAGATAAAATACTCGATTTTTTTTCTTTTTGGAACAGATAATAATCCAGATGTTTTTTAAAGTAAAAACATAAAAAATTGGATGCTGTAGGAATTGCCATATAAGGGCTTGGAAGCACTACGATCTCTCTATCCGTATTTAAAAGTTCCTCGTTTTCAGAAATAAATCCATCGAATAATTCTTTTGCAAATTTTTCAGCATACGACTTATCGCCATACTTGAAATAGCTGTATTCTGCAGGTGAGAAGGTGAACTCATCCGCGGAATGAATGTGATGTAAGCTGTATCTCTTGTTCATGTTTATGGTTAGTGTTTAAGTAGATATGCGCTGAACCCAAAGTCTGTAGCTCCTTTATAATCTGCCACAGGATTATCACCAATATGTAAAATCTCGTGCATTGGAAGATCCTGATTTTTAATTTTGTTCTTCACTTCCTGAAAAATAAGCGGGTTCGGTTTTGAACAGTTGATTTCATCGGAATAAATATGGAAATCGATATATTGATCCAGATTTTCATGAATCAGAAACTTTCTCATCGTTTTTCCTTTGATAAATCCTGTATTGCTAAGAATGTTAATGGTTTTTCCCTGACTTTTAATATCATCAAAAAAATCATGAATATTTTCAAAAATGATAACAGGTTTATACTCTAAAAACAATTCTTCGCTTTTTACATAAAACTCATTCAGTTTTTCTTTATTTAAAAGCTTTACATCTACATTCAAAGCCCCCAAAATCATCAGATAGATCTCAAAAGTATCTATATTTCCCCCTGTAACTTCGTTAATGGTATTGCAAAGATCATCATAATATTTTACGGTTCTTGCAACCACCCCTATGGATGCGTCCACATTAAAAAACGAGGAGAATAGCTCAACTCTTTTTGTTTTAAATTCAGGGTGAGATTTGATTAAGGTGAGCCACAAGTCAAAAGAAAAATGACAGTGGTTATGAATGTCGATATCTGTTTTCAATATGTTTTAAGTTAAAAGTTTTATTTAGCTTCTTGAAAAAGATTTAAAATTTATTAATCATCAAAAAGTGCTTAATTCTCTATTCTTCCCAAAGATAAAATTTTTATCATTACTGCATACCTTTACTACTCTGTTTTAAGATATTTTATGATTTGAGGAGGAATTCATACCAGTTGGTTTCTTCATACAAAAGAGTGTTTAACTTTTACTTTGAAAAAAATATTTTGAAAAATTCTTTGGAAATGAAAAAAAAATTATAATTTCGCAACCGATTAAAAATCAACAATGTCAACAAAAATGATAAATATTATAACTTTAAGTAACCCTGTCAGAGCTGTGTTCTTTGGCAGCACTCAATATTTATCTGAATAGTTCTATAGATCTTTATTACTAAAAAATATAATAAAAGACCTGTCTATTCGGATAGGTCTTTTTTGCTGCCCTATTTTCAGCCTTTAACAATTCAGAAACTTCTGTTATCTGTTAAAGCGGGCTTCGAAAAACATTACCACATATAAGATTATTCTTTTCAACTACCTGTTTAATACATTCATTAATCTGGGGTATTCTTTGTGGCTTTTTTTCCTCTCAGCTTTTCCAACAGAAGTTTAAAATCAACAATTTAAATTAAACAAAAATGAAAAACAACACAAGAAACATAGGGATTATAGCACACGTAGATGCAGGAAAAACAACTTTATCAGAAAGGCTTCTTTATTATACAGGGCTTATTCATAAAATTGGAAATGTAGATGACGGAAATACAACCATGGATAAAGATATTCAGGAAAAAAACAGAGGGATTACCATTTCATCTGCTGCGGTTTCAACCCAATGGAAAAAGGATAATACGGTATATCATATCAACATTATTGATACTCCAGGGCATATTGATTTTGCTGTGGAAGTAGAACGTTCACTAAGAGTTCTGGACAGTGTAGTTGCTGTTTTCTGTGCTTCATCCGGAGTGCAGCCACAAACTGAAAACGTTTGGTTCCAGGCTGAAAAGCATGGAACTTCAAAGATATGTTTCATCAATAAAATGGATAGAATAGGAGCTGATTTCTTTGCTGTTCTTGAAGAGATCAGAACTAAACTGAATGCTGTTCCCCTTGCTCTTCAGATTCCTATTGGAGCTGAGGACAATTTTGAAGGTGTAATTGATCTGGTACAACAGAAAGCTTTATACTGGACAGATGAAAATGGAGAAACCATCATCGAAAAGGAAATTCCAATGAATTATAAGGCCGAAGCTGACGAATACAGAATAAAGTTACAGGAAACTCTTGCTGAATATAATGAAGATTTCTTTGAAACTTTCATGAATACAGAACATGAAATCAATAATGAGATGATGGTTAAAGCGATACAGGAGATCTGTAGATCAGGTGCTGCCGTTCCTGTTCTCTGTGGCTCTGCATTTAAGAATAAAGGTATTCAGCCGCTTCTGGATGCTGTGGTTACTTATCTTCCAGCTCCGGATCAACTTGCTGATATACAAGGAAAAGATCCGCAAACAGAGAAAACCATTGAATTGGGAAGAAATGAAACGGAAACGTTTTCAGGGCTGGTTTTCAAAGTCATTATTGATAAACATATCGGAAGACTTGCCATGCTTCGTATCTATTCCGGAAAGATAAAATCCGGAGATTCTGTACTGAATGTGAGAACCGGAGAAGGTTTCAGAATTTCTAGGATTTTAAAGATGCAGTCCGATAAAACTTTATCCGTTGAAGAAGGTAAAGCAGGTGATATTGTTGCATTAACAGGAATAAAGGATGCCAAAACCGGAGACTCTTTATCTTCTGTAGAAAAACCTGTATTACTGGAAGCGATTACGATTCCTGCGCCAGTTATCAGAGTTTCAATTGAGCCAAAAACCAATGGTGATGAGAAAAACTTCGGATTGGTGCTGGCCAAAATTCAGGAAGAAGATCCTTCCTTAGTGATTGAGAGAGACCCACAAACCGGGGAAACTTTATTGAGTGGGCTTGGTGAGCTTCATCTGGAAGTTACTTTGGAAAAAATCCGACTGAATCATGGTATTGAGATTAACCAAGGAAAACCTAAGGTTTCCTACAGGGAGATTTTAACGGAAACAAAGCTCCATAGAGAGAAACTTTCCAAACAAAACGGCGGAAGCGGGCAGTTTGCGGATATCAGTTTTGAAATAGGGCCTAGAAATGATAACGAACATGGATTGGAATTCGTCAATATGATTAAAGGAGGGGTTATTCCTAGTGAATGTATTCCTTCTGTTGAAAAAGGCTTTAAAGAAGCTATGCAACAAGGCCCATTAAAAGGGTATCCTTTAGAAAGTATGAAAATTACTCTTTTGGACGGATCATTCCATGCTCAGGATTCTGCAGCACTGGATTTTGAGATTGCAGCTAGAGATGGATTTAAAGCTGCAGCCGGCAAATGTATTCCTAAGCTTCTGGAACCTATTATGCAGATAGAAATTCAGAGTATTGAGGAGTACACCGGTGCCATTACTTCTGATATCAACAAAAGAAGAGGAATTATCACTTCTATTGATGAAAAATCAGGAAGAAAGATTTTTGCAGCGGAGGTTCCATTGGCTTCTACGTTTGGATATATTTCTGATCTTAGAACATTGGCCAGCGGAAGAGCTTCCATCAGCATGAAATTATCACATTATGCTCTAGTACCTGATTTTATCGCTAATACATTAATAACCTAAACAAGCAAGGACTGTAGATTTTTCTTACAGTCCTTGTCTGGTTATGGGAGTTAGTTGCTTTTAATTGATAATTGATAATTGATAATTGATAATTGATAATTGATAATTGATAATTGATAATTGATAATTGATACAAAATTCAACATTGATTTGAAATTCAAGGTGTAAGGTTATTGATTTACCTTTTTCTATCTTCCGTTTCAAATCTCCATATCTTTTATCTAAATTTTTGCTTTTCCCTATTTTTCCGGCATCACCTTATACGTTGGATCATCCTGAATATTGACTTCTACTACAGCTTCAGCGTTTTTCAACATTTTACGACAATCTTCACTGAGATGACGAAGGAATAATGTTTTTCCCAACTGCTTATATCGTTTTGACAATTTATCTACAGCATCTATTGCACTCATATCTACAATTCGGCTTTCTTTAAAATCTACTACTACTTCATTGGGATCATTCATCGGATCAAATTTATCTGCAAAAGCTGTTGCTGAACCGAAAAACAAAGGACCCAATATTTCATAGTGCTTGACACCATTCTCATCAATATGCTTTCTTGCGCGAATTCTTTTCGCGTTATCCCATGCAAAAACCAAAGCGGAAATAATCACTCCTACCAAAACAGCAAGGGCAAGATTATGCAGTATTACAGTAATTAAAGCCACAGTAATCCCCACAAATATATCTGACTTTGGCATTTTATTCACAATTCTGATAGAAACCCACTGAAAAGTACTGATAGCAACCATCATCATTACGCCTACCAAAGCTGCCATCGGGATTTTCTCAATAATTGGTGCTCCAAACAGGATAATGAATAAGATCATAATGGAAGCAATAATTCCTGATAATCGGGCTCTGGATCCTGCATTAAGATTCACCAAAGTCTGGGCAACCATTGCACAACCGCCCATTCCGCCAAAAAAGCCGTTGGTAATATTGGCCAATCCCTGTGCTACAGATTCTTTATTGGTATTTCCTTTGGAATTGGTAATTTCATCCACCATAGATAAGGTCAGTAATGATTCGATAAGTCCTACTCCAGCCATAATTAATGCATAAGGGAAAATAATCTGTAACGTTTCCAGCGAAAATGGAATCTGCGGGATATGAAAACTTGGGAGGTTACCACTGATATGGGCAATATCTGCTACCGTTTTTGTCTGGATATTGAATCCAAGCACTACCGCAAATACTACAATAATGGCTACCAGCGATGCAGGAACAGCTTTCGTAAGCTTTGGGAAGAAGTAGACTACAGCAATGGTAAGGGCCGTTAAACCACCCATAATATATAAAGGTATTCCCTGAAGCCAGCTTACAACTCCATTAGTGTCTGTAATTTTAAACTGCTCAATCTGAGCCATAAAAATAATGATCGCAAGCCCATTTAGAAAACCATACATCACCGGCTGCGGAATAAGCCTGACAAACTTCCCCAATTTAAAGATTCCGACAGACAGCTGTAGAACTCCTGCAAGAGCTACTGTTGCAAAAAGATACTCAATTCCGTGAGATTTTATGAGGGCAATCAGAACCACAATGGTAGCACCGGCTCCTCCTGAAACCATTCCCGGGCGGCCTCCTAAAACAGCTGTTACAAATCCCATCATGCATGCAGCATACAATCCTGTGAGTGGAGAAAGTCCTGCCAGGATTGCAAATGAAAGAGATTCAGGAATCATGGTCATAGCTACGGTAAAGCCTGCCAGCAATTCATTTTTATAATTTATTTTCTTCGAAAAATCGAATAAGCTTATAGTATTTTTCATTGAAGCACAAAGGTATATACTTGCTCAGTGGTAAACAATTTTCTTTTTCAACTTTTAGTATATATTAGTATTTTAATTTATTTCACACATCTGTTTACATAATATGTTAATTTTAATTAAAATTCGTTCATAAAGAAACTTTTTTATATTTCTCCCTATCTTCGTTTTTAATTTTTGTTTAAATTTGAAAGCTATTAAGCAGATTATTTGGTACTAAACAAGATATTCTAAACATAAAATACTGGTTGTTAACACACCTACAACCTTTCAACACAAAAGCTTAACGTAAATAGAATGGCATGAAGCAACTTTAATAGGCTATATATTATTTACACAAATGGAAGAAAAAAGAAGTTTGAAAAAGAAGATGAGCAGTAAAACCATTGGAAATAATGCATAAACCTAAAGGTAAATTAAACATATCCTTTTAAAATTAAGCTGTCCTAAACAATTTCCTAAGACTTTTATAGTCTCATTTCGGGTATTCAAGTTTTTTGAAAATATCCCAATCCTTCAATTTCAAAATTAAGTGAATTATGTCCTGTAATGCATAATAATATATATCACCTATTTTACGTTTTCTTATGCATAAGTTTTAATAATATAGATAATATTAAATAAAAATGTTATACAAAGAGATCCATATTGGAAGTTTTATTAAGGAGAGGGTTGATGAAAATGAAATAACCATGGAGAGAATATGTAAATTCCTGGACAGCGATGAAGGAGCTGTAGAAGGAATGTACAACAGCAGATCAATAGATACGGATCTTCTCCTGAGATGGAGCAAATTACTGGAATATGATTTTTTCAGACTTTACAGTTCTCACTTGATTTTATATGCTCCCCCGGCAGCACCCAATAAAAATCAGCAGAAATCGGATAAAATTCCCTACTTCAGAAAAAATATTTATACTCAGGAAATTAAAGAATTCATTATGAAAAGAATTCTTTCAGGAGAGATGACCCAGAGTGAGGTGATTAAGGAATACTCTATTCCTAAAAGTACGCTTCACAGATGGCTTCAGAAAAGTGATATTAACGGATAAATTGATAAAAAATGCGTCCCAATTATAAAAAGATTTATCAAGACATGCTTAAGATGGAGTATCCGGATAAGTTAAAGGATCCTAAAATAAAGGAACTTCTCGGAAAGCTTGATACCAGTGAAGATGTACTGAAATTCAATGACAGGCTTTTCAAACCTTCAAGGGAAGGCCAAAGAAACAATCAAAAACTGAAAACCTATGACAAAAAAACGATGCTCAAACTTCTTGAATACCAAAAGAAGCACGAGCATTCTACCAGTTATATGTCTAAAAAATATAAGATCAGCAGAACCACGCTTTCCAAATGGAAACTGATATTTGAAGAAGAGCTGGATCATGCCATGAAAAAAAACCGATAAATAACTTATCGGCTTTTTTGTAAAGGTAATAAAAAGGAAAAAACGGGGCGCTACGTTGGCCGGAGTTGAACCGGATAGCCTTGCCGGAGTTACCGACTGCGCTATTCCTCCCCAAAATGGTGTACGATGAATTTTTTCCTAACGACACTTTTTATTTCCTGAAAAGGAAGTTGCAAGGAAAAAGAAGGAAAAAGTTAGAAAATTACGATACAAAGATTATTTCCTACTCTCACTTTCAGCTTCGTTTTTATATTAACAAGGCAACAGACCAATAGTGATGTCGTGCTCTAACCACCTGAGCTACTCTTCCTATTTTTGTAGTGGAAGAGACGGGATTCGAACCCGTGCCCCCGTCGTGATGAATGAAGTAGCACTATTTTACGGCACTTGTTTGTTTTTTTTAAAAAAAAGAGGCAAATTTTGAAAAGACATGTACAGATCATTTTCATGATCTTTCTGGAATCGAACCAAATTAAACCGAAGTAAGCCTTTTCTACGGCACTCTTTTATACAAATCAGGGTAATATTTTAGAATCGTTCATGCATTTGCTCTACCTGCTGAGCTACCTTTCCTTTTCGAGGAAAAAGGCAGGATTCGAACCTGCGACCCAATGTTTATTCAATCTCGAAGTATGATTCTAAGACGACACCTGATTTTTAGTCTTTTTTCATTTGTATTAGTTTCTTCAAGTATAATTTTTGAACGACACTTGAAAACAGTAAGGCAGTCAGTTAAACAGACTCCTATTAACAGTGTGCTATCCTTACATGATCTGTTTCTACAGAACAGGACTTGAACCTACACCTCTGTTATCCCACGAAGTAATTCTGTTTTACGGCACTTGCTTTATTTTTCCCATTGGGTTTTTCTGTATTCCTTCCAATTTCGCTGAAACTTGGTTTCCTTTGCATTCACTACTTCTAAGCCATGTGGAAAACAATATGAACACTCTAAGTCATTTCCATATTGGAGCCTGGAAATCTGTACTCCGGAAATTTTCATCGGAAAATCAATTAATTCGTATTCATTGGTTCCGAAGATCTGTCTTAATGTTTTAATTTTTTTCATGAGTATTGAGTATTAACCTCAATACACTGCTTCTTTTAGATCTGATTTATAGTTGTTCATGGTTATGAGTTGATATTACAAATTTATATGGTTACTGCGTATTCTTTTTACGCAGTTCATTTTTTATAAAAACCAAGCAATGTATTGTAAGAGTAATTAGTTTCAATGGGAAGTTGACGATGAAACTCTTACGGACGGCATTGGTTATTTTACCGGGTAATTTGACGAAAGACTCTGTCAGTTTGGAATCGAAGGAGGCCTTTCTTACGACACTGGTAATATTAACACTGCAAAATTATGTACTAAGTGCGCATTCTTTTTACGCAGTTTTATTTTTTATTTAATGCCGGACATGAAGGCTGAAATTCTTTCGGCATTGTCAATATTCATCTTTTTCAAAATATCTGAAATCCTGTTTTTAAAATGAGTTTGGTGGTACATCACCTTGTCTAATTCATCTTTAAATTCTGATTCTTCAATATCAAATTTTATTTTCACATCTTTCACATCATTGATATTGGCTTCTGTATAATCTGAAAAACTAATCACTCCTTTTTCTCTTTTATAGAAGACCCACGGATGTCCGATCCACATTTCTGCCCATTCGGAAGATCTATTATCTATAACTTTCTCCCAGTTTTCTATATTTTCAATATCCCCACAACAACTTGGCAGAATAAGAACCTCATCCTCTTTTTTTAATACAATTCCGCCATCAAAAGAGAGTACAAATCCCATTTCCTCCGGGGCATCAAATTCTACTTCTGTAAGTTTTGCGGCTACAATGATCTGTAAACTTTCATCATCAATGGTTCTAATATTAACCAGATGAGATCCTTTCCGAAATTCATTACAATTAGTGGTAAGTCTGGAAGCTGTTTCTGTCCATTTCAAAAATAATTCTTCAGGATCAGGATAATCAGCAAGTTGGGGTAATTTAAAGTCTTCTTTGGAATATTTTAACGGATTAATCTCAATGGTGTTAATAAGCTCTATCATACTATATCTCTTCATTTACTAGCCCCGATTGCAGCGACATCCTTTTTCTGAATTGCCCTAAGACAGGCGAAAAAGATATAGCGGAAAGCGGGAATAAGCTCCTAAATATACTAATGATTTATAAGATCCTGCTGTTAATACCAATGAACTTTACATTTCAATAGAAGGCAGTGCCTTTTACAGCACTACTTTTTGAATGATTTCTATGGCTGATTTTTGATCTTCCAACGCATTCAATACATCAAAAATCTTATCTGACCAACCTGCAATGAGGTATACATCATTTCTTTTGACATCGATGGGCTGTCTGCCATAACCCGCCAAATCAAAAATATAGAGTTTAGCATTGGGTGCTATCATTTTATACCTGTTCCATGTATCCTCAAAAGAGTTCCCTCTTCCGCTGGTATCGTACAGTTGAGTATCTGTAAACAACATTACTTTATCTACTGTTTCTTTTCTTTTGATAAGGTCTTCAATCACCAGGTATCCATTGGTAGCATATCCTACTTCCCCTTCACGTTTGTAAAATACATCTACATTGTTCAAAATACCCTGTTTTGGCATCGGAACACGCAACCATCGGTCACCAAAGATTCCTGTAACCACATTTTGACATTTTGACTGCAGAATCATAGACATCAGCAAACCGATATCATACAACAAGATCTTACTCTTAGGAGAAACCGATTTCTGCATAGAACCTGAAACATCCGCCGCAATCACTACCGAAGTATTGAATCCGAAACCTTTGATATTTTGAGCACTTGCCACTAAAGCTTCTTCCAATGCGCTCCAAACAGAAGATAGATAAGGGGAATCTAGCTTTTTTAATTCCCTGTACGCCGCCAGGAAACGGAATGGCAATTGTTTTGAGTTTCGAACCGCTCTTTCATCTGACAGATAACTACATACTTTACTCATGGCCTCAGGAGAAACTCCTGCTTCAAGAATATTTCTTAGGTTTCTCAGAGTGGCCATATAGCCTAATTTATTACTGAAGATGAGTTCTTCCCATTTATTTTTGAAAGCCAGCTTCTTTTCTGCTTCATCTGCAAATTTTTTCTGACCCAATACTGAAAGTTCTACTTCCCATGTATAAGGGGTATCTAAAATATCATATACAATTTTGTTGAAAATGGTCTGCTGATTTTCATCCTTTGCTTTTGGATGAACCAGAAACAAGGCATCTTTAAAGGTTACTTCTCCTTTTCTGTTGTATTTGGCGAATTGGTATTCATCGAATTTATTGAATGATTTCACCAGACCTTTCTGGATCTGCTTTGATAATCTGTTCAGTTTTTTGGTTTCTGTTCTCTCGTTCGCTAGCTGGTAATATGCCAATAGTTCAGTGATTTCATCTGCTCTCTGAATAACACCGTCTACCGTTCTGCTCACCAGATCCGTACCGGAAGCTTCCTTCGCCAATTCTGTAGCTAAAACCAAGGGAATGGAACGCAAATGCATATCTTTTCTTGCATATACCGCAAGCTTGGCCACAAATTCAGGGTCGTTTTTCTGAATCAGAGACTGAATTCGCTCTAATCTGTCATTTCCTTTTTCATAAGTAATGTCTGACAGTCCTGTTGTAACCACAGCACTGTACAATTCTTCTGCAGGTGTCATCACATATGCTTTTGCACCTTCGTGGTTGGTTACCACTGTTTTCTCTTTTTTTAGAAAGTTAAATTTCATGAGTTACTGTTTTATTGTTAAACATAAGAAGAGTTAACGCTTCCTCTCTGATTTCTGATGCAAAGTAAAAACAAGATTACGCAATCTTTTTGCGTAGATTATTTTTTTGAAAAATTAATTTAAAATTGATGGAAAAAGAAGTTAAAGCTCTCGCAGATTGGGCTGATAACGTAGATTTTTTAAGTTTTGGCTAAAGCCAAATGGATTTGTTTTATTTATTTAAGCGGGCTAAAGCCCACCCCTATTGATGTTGATATCCGCATGGATATATACACGGATAATTGTTGTTTAACGACAAGATCTTTTATCTTTTATCTTTTATCTTTTATCTTTTATCTTTTATCTAATCCTTCTATCATTCATTTTCATGAAAGAAATCGGTATTAGCAGGCTTTTATGCTGTTGTTTACTAGCTTTGTGTACATTAAAATTAAAACTATGATTAAAGGATTATATGAGACTCATGTTCAGGTAAGTGATTTGGAAAATGCTATTCAGTTTTATACAGAAGTTTTGGGTTTGAGATTGGCCCACAGAGATGAAACAAGACCTATAGCATTCATGTGGATTGGAGAAGAAAAGGAGTTTATGCTTGGATTATGGGAGCAGAAAGAAAATCTCCAGACCAGACATTTTGCCTTTACGAGTACGAAAGAAGATATTTTAAATTATTCTGTGAAGTTTTTAGAGAATAAGAATTTAAAGCCTTATAATTTTCTGAAAAACGGAAGTGTAGAACCTATGGTATTTGCATGGATGCCTGCAGTGGCCATTTATTTTAATGATCCGGATGGAAATCAGCTGGAGTTTATTTCTATTCTTGAAGGGAATGGAAAACCTGAACTGGGTGTTCTTTCTTACAAGGAGTGGATAGAGCAGATACAAAATTAATTAACCTGAGTTCGGGATAAGACATTTCTGTTTTTAGTAAGGAAGGAAACCTGGAGCTGGGAGAGGGAAGTGAGTTGAGGTTTAAAAAACCATTTACAACCCTGTAATGTATTATTCCTTTAAAGACTGCTTCATCAAATTTTACGGCAACATCAGAAATGTTAGTTCCGATAGTAACTTCCAGCCTATTATCCTTAATTTTATGATCCCGAACTCGGGTTAACTACATTACCACAAATGCCTTTAGATTTGTAAATCTAAAGGCATTTGTGGCAAAAGGTTTTGTCATAATATGATCCATTAATTGTTATTAACAAGTTTCTTCACTGCCAGAACATGTTTACAAGGGCCTCTTTCACCTTGGTATTTACTGAACCATTCACAAGTACAGCGTTCTTTATCTTCTTCAAGGATTACCGTATGATGTACACCAGTCCCCTCTACTCTAGCTTCTGTTCTTTCTTTGGTATTGTTTAAAATTTCCACTTTTCCATCTTCAATAAGCTTTTCAGCATTTTTCATGCGGGGATTTAACCCTAAAATACGGCTTAGTTTAAAAGGTAATCTGCGGTAGAAAAATTCATTTTCATCAAGATCATATCCTAATAATCCCATCGCTGCAAGTCTTCCTGTCAGATTCTCTGTCTTACTCAAACTAAGGTTTTCTTCCAGTGTCAGAACAGTTGCATTGAATGATTGATTAGCATAAGCATATTTATCCAAGGCATCAATCCATTCATCAGGAACCTCAGTGGTTAGGCTATTCAATACAGCTCCTTCTCCGGAGAACCCACGCCAGCTTTCTCTTGATAAGGAAAAGCTGAATCTTATATTTCCCATATATAATTGCCAGGTTGTAGATTTCATATTTGGGTGTGGAAAAACCTGCATGGAATCAATATACGGAAGCAGAGGTTCCAGTAAACGAAGCCTGTGAAGCCCACCAATGCAAACTGTATCAGCCGATTTTACAGGAGAAAACATCGGTTTATTTCCTCTCACAATCAGATAATAATCAGACTTCACCACCCCTTTCGGCATTCCTCTAAACAGCTGTTGGGTCTGGATCTTATTAAAAGTATGCTGTTTTTCCGATTCGGACAGATAGATCTGAACCGTTCCGAGACCTTTGATCCATTTTACAGGCAAAGGAACTTTTCTTTCCACTACTTTTTTTTCTTCTCTGTAGAGCCCAACTTCTTTTTCCCCTACAGAAAGCATAATATTTTCGTTAGGACGAATACTTCCCAAAGCGGTTATCATAGGTTGATTAAAGTCTACATTAGTTGTTCCGTTCTCCAAAAATTCACCATTTAATCCATCCGGAAGAACATCTACACGGGCATATACGCCGGCACAGTGAGAAAATCCTTCGAAACGAAGCCTTTCATTTCCTGCAGTCACAATTGGATCTTTCAAAAGTGCCATCTGAAATGGTGACAAATTGAAGCTTGACTTCACAATATTGGAAAGTGTAATCAGACAACGAGCTAATATAAAAGGCTGACCTACATTTCCCCAGAAAAAACAGGGAATATCAGTATTTTTCTGTATCTCGCTGTATTGCGCAAGAAACAGTTCTTCAAGGTCATCTTTCTTTACAAAGGAAGATGACCTTGAATAATTATAAGTAAGCATATCTTCCATACATTTAATTTTTTAGAAGATGATTACAGATTTTCTTCAGGCTCGAGTTTTCTTTCCAGTCTTTGAGTTTTTCAATTACTTTTTTATTGGCTTGGGACTGGTTTAAAGCCAATACTTCATGATATACTTCCAGCAGCTTCTTCAGATTGGTAATAGGTTTATCCATCTGAAGCAGAATAGTGGAAATTAATTCTTCGAGTGCAATATTATGATTTTTACTAACATTCAGCATCTGATGTTGGATAAGGTCTGTAAATCTTTTTACAGGGGCCCACTCCAATTTTTCATGGGTGCCAATTACTTTTCCTAATCGGGTATTGTCTATCATCTTATGAGAAACATGTTCCAGCCAGATTTCAGCAGCCGTTCCACGAATGGTTTTATCTCCATCCAGGAAAATAGTTCCCAGGAACAGATATCCCATTTCATCCAAAGGTTTTTTAACCTGGTAAAGGGCCTGGGCTGTATTCAACACCAGATTTCTTTCGTAAACTTCTGCAATACCTGAGTAGAAAAGACAGCTCTTAATCACTTTTGCCAAAGCACTACCCAAAGTATTCGGGAAGCACCACATCATGCCAATGGTTTCTGAAAGTTCTCTTGGTTCAGCAATAAAATATTCCAGAAGCAATGGATTTTTTCTTTTTTCAAAATGATATTTTGGAATCACAATATTCAGCTCAGCCGGATAATATGAATTTTTCTTACTATCAATAGTTTTCCACTGATAAATTCCTGAAAAGAATTCTGTCGGAATCGTATCATATCCAAAACTACCGAACTCTTTGAAAACCTTTCCGGGAGAGCGTGTAATTCCGGCTGTCATCCACCATGCAGGATGTTCAACCTTTCCTTTTGGTTCAGTATTTTTACCAAAGAAGAAAAGCAGCAGATCTTTGTACTCGCCTTTTAATTTTTTTTCAGCCAGCTGTAATGCTTCGGATGTGTTATCCAGAGCACATCGCTGAAGGGCCAGCTGCATATCAAGATGATGAGGTTCTATATTTTTATTCTGATAAACTTCCAGCCTTTCTACTAAAGTAACAGGAGAAATCCAACATGGTGCATGGGTAATGGCAAACAGTAAAGGAACACTGTCTCCTGCTTTTATTTTTTCATCAGTAAATATGGCAAGTTCTTTAAAAGCTTTCATAACAGGGCTCCCTGCTCCCACTTTCGTTATTGGCCCCAGCTTTTTATGATAGTTTGAATAGGCTTCCCTTGTGGTCTCTTCATTAGAGGTTTTTTCATATATTTTGTTCAGGTTTTTAAGCTGAACCGGATATTTTTCCAATAGATTCAATCCGTAATTAATGATGAGATTACACAACAGGACATTCAGATACGGAACTTCCCATTTTGCAATGGTTTTACAGGCTTTCAAAAATACCGGTTCTATCAGTTTTACAGATTCTTCATCTACATCATTGGCAAAACGGGCAAATCCGGATAAAGCGGTATCACAGTGATGGCTGTACGGATCTTCTATAGCCAAAGGAAGGAAGAACATTAAATCTTCAAAATTTTCAAGTACTTTAACTTTATTTTCGTCAGTAGTCAGGATTATTTTTTCTGAAACTATAGCTTCCAATTCCTGTGGTTTTTCTTCTATATAAGTTTCTAAAAGGGAACGTACATTCGTTAATATATTATCTGAATAGTGGGAAATAGATTCCTTTATTGTTTCGGATGGCGGAATGTATTTCAGGATAATTTTGGCTGCTTTTGACTGTATCCCATCATCTTTACTTACAAATGCAGATGTTAAAGCCAACCCCAATATCTCAGGATTAACTTTTCTATGCTGGAATATTTTTTCCGTTAAAGTAAGACTACTCATCACCACGGTTTTCACTTCCATACTCAGCAGATTGGGAAGGTAGTGGGCAAATTCTTCATGTTTAAAAGCGGGGCTTCCTACCATTTTTTTCAAATGTATAAGAATGGTATTGACTGCTTTTGACTGTGCAGATGTTAACCCGGCCATTAATTCATCCTGAAGTTCTATCAACTCATCTTCTGTTGGTTTTAAAGCAGTAAAAGCATCCATAAACCATCCTGTCACGTTCTTATTGAAATTTCTGTTGGAAGCCAGAAGGCATTCTTTTAAAAATCTTGTTCTTTCAATTTTCTGCTCAGCGACAAGCTTTTGTACTAATGGAAACCATTCTTTCTGGAAGGGTAATGATTTCGATGGATATTCGCACAAGTACCAAAAATGGGTACTGAGTGTTTCAGGGTGCTGATCCAGATCAGCAGGATAATTACTTAAGTGATGCCCCAATAATTCTGGTTTGGGCTGGATGTAGCCTTTTTCTGTCCATCCTAAAATATGCTGATAGTTAAATGCTGTAAACTCCGCATCAATAGAATCATTGATAAAATCGGAGAACCAATCCGGGCATCCCCATTCCAATATCTGCTCTGTCTGTTCTATATTGCGGAAAAGACTCCAGTAGTTTTTACCAAAGTTCTTTTGATCCATACAAACAAATGATGCAATATCAATAATGGCATGCTGATTGACAGAACCTGCTGTATGGTAAGAATTTTTGGTCATGATGATCTTGTTGATCTCACGATCCATTTTTTTTATCGTAGGTACTAATGTCTGCTTTTCTTCTGCGCTAAGCTGCTTTAAAAAAGGGACAATCTCATGGAGTCTCTCCTCATTAAGAATCTCATAAAGTCTTTCTTTCATGTGTTTTAATTTGATGTATAATTTTTTTCAGGTTATTTTCGTTTTCCCACTCTTTAAGAACTTCAGCAATTTTCTCACTTACTTTGGTTCTGTTTTGGTTCAGCAGTTCATAATAAAGCTCTAATAGCTTTTTAAGATTAAAAACCGGTTTTTCTACTGTTGAAAGAATGGATATCAACAGTTTTTCAAAGGCCTGGTTATGACTGGCAGTCAGATTAATAAATCCGGATAGCCCATCTGTAAACCTTTTGACAGGAGCCCATTCGAAATTGATCTTTTTACCAATTATAATTCCCAGTTCATGAATATTAAAATCTTCTGAAACAGCCTTATTAATAAAGGCTTCAAAAGCTATACCAGAGAATGTTTTATCTTTATGAAATAATCCTGCAGACATTACTAAATAATGCACAGACTGAAACGGCAGATTCAATTTCATCCAGGCATCAAGGAATTCTATATTTCCTTTTATATCATATTGGTAGGCAGAACAGGACAAATCGCCATTGTATTTTCTGGCGGCTAAAGATCCTGAAAAGTAAGGAGCCGTATATAAAGTCCGAATCAGATCATCCTGATAGATGGTATGATGAGAATTAAAAAGATGGTCTAAAAATGAAGCATTTTCAGGCAATTCTTTGTTATTTTCAATAGATATTAATGATTGGGGAACTTCTTCTGTGCTATTCCATTTATAGATTTTCTTATATCCTAATTTCCAGTCGAAGCTGCCGTCAAGAAATTCTTTTTCGTAATAATTTTTAAAATAGTCCTGTTCAAAAACTGGCTTTAGAAAATCGTAATATTCCTCATTAAGTTGCTCTCTTGCATATTGTTCTCCTTTTTTCAGGTTTTCTTTTTCTACCCGAAGTATGGCAATCTCAAGATCAAAAGGAATAGGTTTCCTTCCTCGCTGCTGGTAGATTTTTAATTTATCTACAAGAGTATTAATGGTAATCCAGCAAGGTGTATATTCTGGAACAGAAAGTAGTGGAAGTTGTTTGTTTTCTTTTAAGAATTCAAATATTCCTAACAAAAGCTGATGGTAAGCTCTGAAAATAAAAGGGGTTCTTTTTTCACTCCAGTTTTCGAGTGTTGGAAATCCTAAATAAGCCTCCGATACTACTTTTGATTTATTTTTTTGCTTCAGCAAACCGTAATTAATAACAAAGGTCGCCATCAAATGTTGAAACCCTACGGTATCTTTCCTTTTAAATGCCGCATTAAAAGCAGGTTCAAGCTGATTAAAATGTTCTTCCTCAAATTCACCATTGAATCTAATGAGAGCATCCAGAAACAAATCAATGTGATAGGTTTCATTATTATTGAAGATCTGAGAAGCCAGGAAAATAAAATCATCTATGGACTCTACAGGAGTAATAGGCTGTGATACATGCCATGAATCAACTGCATAATTCTGTTCTTCTTTATTTTCAATGACTTCGTTTTCTATAATGAATTTTTCCAGTAAAGTCTGAGTATCAGAAAGAAATGATGTTGTATAAAATGTAAGTTCCTTCCTTATCTTTTCTGATTGCAGATCTCCATATTTAACAATAATTTTGGCTCCTTTCGTTTGAAGCGTTTTATCTTTATTAAGAAAAACAGGCATCAGAGAAAGACATATTGCTTCATGATATTCCTTATTGTCTTTCGCTATTTTCTCGAGTGCCTGAAGCGATGCATTAACAATATTCTTTGTTGGGAGAGTCATTAAAGATTCTGTAGCCTGTAAAAAGTCTTCTGTTTTAAAATCGTTTTCTGCAATAACCGGATTGATCATCTTTAATACCCCAGGAAACAGTGAATGTTGAGTGGAATGAAATATCATAAACATTTCATCCTGTAATTCCAGAATTTCTTTTTGAGAAGGTTCCAGATAAGCAAAAAACTCAAGGAACCATGTATTATGTTCTTTTGAAAAATTAAAGTTAATCGCCGCAAGACTTGCTTTAAGGGCTCTCGAACGATCTATTTTCTTTTCCTGAACAAGGTTTTTCAACACATCTTTCCAGCTTCTGTTATCATAAACAGATGTGATGCTGCATTCATGATCAAACAAAAACCAGATATGAGATTGCAACGTTGCTGGATAGGTAAACAGTATTTCTTCTGTTCTTGATGATGAAGAGAGCAATGATGCCCAAATTTCATCATGAAGGGTAAGATAGCCTTTCTGCTCCCATTCCAATACTTTCAGATAATCGAATCCATCAAGAAATAAGTAACTTTCTCCAATCCAATCAGGAACATGGCTCTCAAAAAGTTCATCAACAAGTTCTACCGGAATGGAATAAAATCCCGGTCTCATCTTTTCATATTCATCCTTCGTTTTACTGCATGCCAAAGCAGCCAACACCGATATTGTATTGTGCCCCCATTCTTTATTGATATGTTTCTTTAAAGTGGCAGCAACTTCTTTTTTATCTTTGGGTGTAAGTTTCTTCAGGAAAGGAATAATCTCCTTGATTTTATAGTTTAAATATATAGTTTTAAACTCTTCGTCAATAAACATAAATTCACTCTTGACGGCTAAAATATAAAAAAATGACTGACAGGCAGTAAATTATCCCCAAAAAGTGAATTTTTTAACAAAACTTTAAGTTAATAAAACCATTATACAGCTATTTATAACCAGGATTTAATTCTTTTTGTTAAAAGATATATGAATCAAAATACATCCGGGTTGCCCCACTATTATTTCTATTTTGATTATGGAAAAGACATTCTTCATTACCCTATAAAATTACTGTTTAAAAGTTCTTTCTACTTCGGTTAAACCCATTTTTGCAAGATGCCTGTATACCGTTGCAAGGGTAAGGTTTCTTTTTTCAGCAATTTCAAAAGGAGGCATTCCTTCATCAAATAACTCAAAAGTGATCATATGGGTTGGCTTTTTAACAACTGTTATGGAAGTATCCATTTCAATTTCTTTGTTAAATAAAGAAATATCTAATAGACAACAGGCTTTTAGTCTTTCAATATATTCTTCCAGGTCATGTAAAAATTTCTTTGTTTCTTCATTGAAGGTTTTTAAGCCTTTGGTTCCTATCGTTTCTGTGTAAAGGTTTTTCAAAGGCAATAAAATTTTTTCTGCTGCATTTTTATAGAAAAAGTTAACAGCACCAGAACATTTTTCTTCCAGCTCACTCCATAGAATTTCTCCATTGATAAAATCTGATAATTTCAAACGGATGACTTTTTTAAATTTTTCGGATACTTTAAAAAGATGGTCACTTTCTCTTTCAAATTCATCATACAAAGCATTGGCTTTCTCCGGATCTGGTATTCCGGAAGTAAGGATTATGTCTTTCCAGTTCATTACAGCTTCTTTTAACCAGCCTGCATCTACTGTCATCTGAACTTTATGCAATGTATAATCATATTTTTCATGTTCAATGATTGGGAGTAAACCGTCATTCACATTGGTAGAATTTTGAAAGTCTTCAATCCTATGGTCTCTGAATATAGCATTCTGTGAAATTTCAGATTTCAAAACGATTCCATTCAGGGTTCGGCAACGACTTAATGCGACATACACCTGCCCGCTTGCAAAAGACCTTCCGGCATCAATGATAACACGGTCAAATGTCAGTCCTTGACTTTTGTGAATAGTAACTGCCCAGGCCAACCGAACAGGATATTGTTCGAAACTTCCCAGCACTTCCGTTTTAATATTTTTATCGGCATCCAGCGTATATCTTTTTTGTTCCCAGACTTCCGTAGTGAGAGTTATTTCTTTCTTACTTCCATCCAACACAGCTTTTATGGTGTCTTCATCGAGATAGGAAATTTCGGCTAACTTCCCGTTATAAAAGTTTTTTTCGGGTGATGAATCATTTCTGATGAACATAATCTGAGCGCCTACCTTCAGTTCTAAAGTTTCATCAATCGGATACTGGGTTTCTTTAAATTCACCAATCACTGAGGCTTTGTACAACAATGATTCTGTCCCTAGCTCTGCCAGTTTTCTCTGGTTAATATGATCTGCCATACGGTTATGAGAACACAAATGAATATACGTTTCATCTTCTGGCTCAAAATCAGGATTGTATCTGGAGTTCAGTTTTTCAAAATCCAATTCGCGGAAATCTGCATGCCGTACAGCATCCAATATTTCCAGAAATTCTTCATCCTGCTGGCGGTAGACTGTCGTAAGTTCTACTGTAATTAACCGTAGATTTTGTAATGCTTTGGCTGAAAAGAAAAACGGAGTTTCGTAGTATTTTGATAAAATCCGTTCAGAATCGTCTCTCACTACGGGAGGTAACTGATACAAGTCTCCAATTAACAACAGCTGTGCTCCACCGAATGGCAACTGATTTCGTCTCACCCTTCTTAACGAATGATCCATCATATCTAATAAATCGGCTCTCAGCATGGATACTTCATCAATGATAATGAGCTCGATCTCCCGAAAAAAATCCAGTTTTTCTTTTCTGTACTTAAAATGAGGAAACAGCTCATTGATATTCATCGCAAGATTAGGATCAACAGGCTCTGTAGTAGGCACAAATGTACGTGAAGGAATCGCAAACAACGAATGTATGGTTACCCCACCGGCATTAATGGCTGCAATCCCTGTGGGGGCAACGATGATATGTTTTTTGTGTGTTTCCTTTACAAAGTTATTCAAGAAGGTTGTTTTTCCCGTTCCTGCTTTTCCTGTCAGGAATACACTTCTGTTGGTATGTTCAAGTAATTCGATGAGTTCCTCCAAGGGATACAATTTTTATCAAAGGTAAATTATAAAAATAAAGTAATCCATAAAAAAGAGACTGAACACGCTGGAACAATCTCTAATAATCAATTATTTTATTTCTGCTGAATTTTAATTATTCTGCAGACACCAATGCAAAATTTTGGCAATATTTCTGGCATCATCAACACCTCTGTGATGCGTGCCATCAAGCTTAAACCCAAGTTCATTGAGTGCTCTCTGCATTCCTACACTTTTTCTTACAGTAGGATGAATCTGCCCAAATAATGTTTTCACATTGATATGATCGTCATGTAAAGGATAATCCAGATAAAATCTTCTGGCCTGGTCCTGAAGCATATTCAGATCATAGTTTCCATAGCTTGCCCAGGTTAGCTCTTCTGAATCGTATTCTGCTCTCAGAATATCAAATGCATCATCCAGCATAATGCCCTCACTATCCAGCATATTTTGGGTAAGGGTGGTAAGTTCCGTACAAAACGGGCTTACTTTTGAATATTGAGGTTTTATTAAAATCCCTTCATTTTTGGAGATCTTACCGGTTTTTGCATTCATAATACACACCCCGATTTCTATGATCTCGCTTTCCTGACCTCTCGGTGGGCGGTTTTCCCAACACGTGGCTTCAAGGTCTATAATGAGTATATTTTCTGTTGTTTTCATTGTTTTTTATTTAAGATTAAAAAATGGAAGTTATTTATTGTTCCGAATCTTCAACTTCCATTCAAATAATTACTCCAAAATCTTATTGAGAATTTTGGCTGTGTTATAAGCATCGTCTGCTCCGCTATGATGATTTCCCTCGAAATCCATTTTCAGATAATCCAGGGCTCTTTTCAGTCCCATAGATTTATATAATCTGAAATGTCTTTTGAATTCGTACATTACATCCAGGTATTGTTCTGAAAAAGGATTTTCTATTCCAAGCCAATCACTTTGTTCGATGATCTGCTCTCTGTCGAAGTTTCCGTATCCGGCCCAGGTGAGCAATTCAGGATTGTATTCATCCCTGATCTTCTCACAGGCTTCTTCAAAATAGATTCCTTTCTCTTCTATCAATTGCGGTGTAATTCCCGTTAGCTTTGTACAAAAGCTATTGATTTCTGATCTTTCGGGAATAACATAAATGCTTTGTTTTTGTGAAATGGTATTGGATATCAGATCCAGTTTACAAATTCCCATTTCGATAATATCGACTTTCTGTCCGATTGGAATCCTGTCGTTTTCCCAACAGGTAGCTTCCAAATCGACAATTATGATTTGATTAGTTGTTTTCATAGTTATTAGTAAAATAGTAATGAGAGTAAGTAAAATTACTCCCGAGGCCCAAATGGTGGTGTCCATTTTTTCTTTTTCATGATTTCCTTCACTTCTTCGTAAGAAATCGGGTAAAAATTGTGGCAATCTACTCCTACATCAAAGCTCAATGCCATTTCATCATCCTGTAATGTTCCGTGTGAGTGTCCATATAACTGCCAGACTCCGCGATGGGAGCCATTCCAGGTTCGCATGGCGTAATGGAAGAGAATGATTTTCTGTTTTCCGTTGCTATTATCCGGTTCATCAATTTTCAGCTCGTGATAATCCCTGATGGAAGCAAATCGTTTAGGATATGTTAAAGCTGCTCCTTCATGATTACCTTTTATCAAATGGATATTTCCATTCAGCTGATCTAAGATTTCTTTTGTAAAATCCGGCTTTCCAAGACTGAAGTCTCCTAAATGGTAGACTGTATCTCCGGGATTGATTCTTTCATTCCATCTTTTAATGAGCTCTTCATTCATTTGCTCTGGAGACTCAAAAGGTCTTTCAGAGAATTTTATAATATTTTCGTGACCAAAATGATGGTCTGCTGTAAAAAATATATTGGGTTTCATTTCTTTAGTTTTTGTTGTTTATTGAACCACCCCTTCAAATCACAGATTTGACACCCCTCCAGAAGAGGGGAATATCACGTCTTCAACTTAAATTTTTGTGAAGGAGTGGAATCTTAGTTTTTTTCATTTCGAAATGCTTTATAAAAAGCGGTTTCAATTTCCTGTTGATCATTTTCAGTATATCTTCTTGAAAAGTGGATTGGAATGGCTTCTTTCACCTTGCAATCCTTCATGATTTTTCCTGATGCAGAAGCAAAACTGTGATAATTGATCTTTGCAAATTCCTGATCTGTATCCTTATAAAAGGTTTCAATATAAACCATATCAGCCTGATTGAAAACAGTTTTTATCTTTTGATAATTGTCTTCATCTACTGCATGATCCATGATAACTCCTAATTTATAACCTTCATTTCTGGTTAATAAATGAAATAGATCTGAGGATTTATATAAAGTTCCTTCTATTTCAATTTCCTGGTCAGAAATATTATTTTCAAAGGCTTTTTTCAATTCGCTGATCCATTTTCCTTTTTTAAAGTCAGAAGTATTTTCATGAAAAGTCACTGAATCTTTTTCTTTAAACAGATACGCAATGGAATCTGTTTTGTGATCCAGAATGGCAAAATCAACATGTACATATTCATCTTCAAAAAGGAAATCCTGAGTCTTTACAAATTCATGTGTCCAGTAAGGAGGACGAAGGCTGTAAACATTGATTTCTTCTTTGGAAACAATTTCACAGATCTCGTATCCAATTGCATTTTCAGCTATTAAATTCCATGTGTAGGATTTTAATCTGGCTTCAATTTGCTGGTGAATATTCTTCGGTCCACAGATGACTACTTTTTCTCCACTTCCAATCTGATGTCTGAAAATACCGTCAAAGTTGGCAAAATGATCGATATGAGTATGGCTGATGAATATTGCTGATAACGTCTGCGCTTCCTTTACCGTCAACAAACTGGCTTCCCCACAATCACATAAATAATGCTTTCCTGAATTGGGAACTTTTATTAATATACTGATGTCTTCTTTTAAAAGACTTTTTATTTCTGCTTGTAACATTGTTTTTCTTTTTAAACCACCCCGTCAAAAATTCTTTGAATTTTCGCCACCCCTCCAAAGGAGGGGAATTTTCACGCCTCCAACTGAGATTTTTGTGAAAATTGAATATTTGAGATTCTTCATTCTATTCCCAGGCTCTCAGTCTATATTTAGAATGATAAATTTGAAATATCCTTTTGAAGGTTCTGGTTGGGTTATACATAAAAAAGTTCCGGTAAAAATTTACCGAAACTAAACTTTAAGAGTCATCAACTCTTCTTTTACACAATCTATGACTGCAGAATTCAATTTTTTGTTGATCCTTTTCTGCTCATCTTTTTCTATTGTAGTGAAAACTGACGGAAAATCTTTTTCAAAATCTTCTAAAATGTCCTGTGCAAAAAGGCCTATGACTTTCCCTATCATTTTGGGTTCAAATTCACCAATTTTGCTCATAACATTATTTAACCTGTTTGCCGTTACATATTTTTGGATTTCCTCCCAGATATTTTGAGCTGTTTCGCTAAAATGAACTGTTTTCTGAACTGTTTTTTCCTGTTTTCTAACCATTTTAGACTTTTCGATCCATTTTTCATTCTTATTTTTTAGAATGACTCTGGCTCCGTTCCCGAAATATCTGGTTTTTAAAGTCTTAATAATAGTTCCTTCACACATATTATTCAATTCTGGTAGTCCTAACCATGTTGGGATTTTAGAATTGAAAACATTAGGAAATCTCAAAGCTTCTTCTAAAGTTCCTTGAAATAAGGTTTTTGCATAGAAAAACCCTGTCTCTTCAAAAATTGAGTTGATGATATCCGTATCTAAATAAGTAACCCCATTCAACTTAATGTCGAATGCATAAAAATCGTTGTAAGGTGCATATTCAATACCTTTTTGCACTTTTATAGCATCTTTTACGGGTTCTACTTCTTTATGTTTGTAACCGCCACCGAACAATTCACCGTAGATGACTACTGTTTCAACATTCGGGTATATTGTTTTCACTTTTTGAAACAAATTAATTACATTTTTTCTGTATTGTTCCAAAATCTGATGTGCATTGTAAAATTTCTCTTCTTTTTCAATGAAAGCTGTTCTTTTGGCGATCTTAATTTCCTTTCCGTCGGTAAAGAAAGAGAAATTAGCCCCGTGAACTTTTTCCTGCACGATGAAAACCTCATCCCAAAAGCCCTGCATCCTGATCTGATCGATCATGCGGGTTTGGTAAGCATTTTCTATAGAGTTATATGTTTTGAAAATCATTTTTTTTTAGTTTTTAATCATTTCTGATTGGTTGTTTTTCATTTGGGTAATGTGCCTTTGTGCATGAAGTGAGGGTAAGATATCCTGAATGAATCTGAAAATGTTCATTACAATTTTTTAAAGTTTTTTAAAAGTTTTTCAATATTCTCCTTTCCTACAGGGTTCATGGAGTGAGAGTAGAATCTCGGTAAGTCTAAATCGTTATCCATACAATATTCTACCAGCCATTTGGCACAATCATAACCTGTTTTCTCAACAAATTCTTTTGCATCTGGTTTCAGATAATGCTCATCTGCTAGGTCATGATCAAAAGAAATCATTTCCGGAAGTCCTTTTTCCAGAATCCTGTTGACAAACTGATCGTAATTCCGAACAATATGCCAGTCTTTTCTGAGAAATATGTCCTGTTTGGTATAACGATACGCTTCAATCGGGTATCTTATATCATCCAGAAACAATAGTCTTTTGGTTATTTTCATGGTTATTAGTTTAAATTTTTATTTTTTAGACTGGATGCAGGAAGTTCATATCATAATGTTAAAAACTTCCTGCTTTCCTCCTTATATTACACCATCATATCGGCACAATTGGAACTTGCGAAGGCAAAAGGTTTTGCTTTAAACACATAGCCCATTCCCAGAATGTATCCCATGGCATCTTTTAATGCTACATTAGATTTAAAATCCGGATCGGTATTAATGTCTGCGTGTACCTCCATTTCTACTCCATAAGTGTCCAATACAGCACAAATCGCGTAAGCAATTTCAACGGATTTGTTGACTTCATTCAGCATTCGTTCCTTGATACTGATGGTCTGTATTTCTCTTTCTTTTCTGATAAAGGTAAACGCTCCTTTTCCCTCACGAATCAATACTACTGCCGTAGCATAATTAATAGCTTCTCCATATACGTGAGAGTCTGATCCCACACATACTTTCAGACGATGTCCGTTTGCCTGTTCGCGGATAATGGCTTCTTCTACCAGCTGTGTGATAGAATGTCGGAAAATTTTTCCATTCATATTCTGCCATGTTTGTTGTTGCGTTTCCATTTTTTCTACATACTTTATTTATAATTGATAAACGATTATTGATAATTAATTTGTGAACCATCAATAGTAAATTTTTAAATTGCCTGCAAAGCAGATTCACTACTGTGGGTTCATTTAGTACTCTATAAGGGAATCGAACCCTTATTTTCTGCTCGAAAGGCAGGCGTCCTTACCGTTAGACGAATAGAGCGGTTTCTATGAGTAATGAGTAATTGGTGATGAGTAATCATAAAAACTACTTTTCTACCTTCATTACTTCTTATTCATCATTTGTGTCTTGTGGAAGTAGTAGGATTCGAACCTACTCAGCGATAAGCAACAGATTTACAGTCTGCCCCGACTCTCCAACTTCGGCGTACTTCCGGTTTTTTATAAGCAATGAGTAATTGGTGATGAGTAATGATGAAAACTACTTTTCTATCATTCATTACTTATTGCTCATTATTTATAAAAAAATGCAAAAGGTTGTCTGTATTTTTATTAACTAAAGATCTTCTGCTCTTGACAACCCTTTTTTCTTTTCTTCATTTTGTGTGAATGATAACTGGCCAACTTTTTTACAATTTGAACTTTCATGGTATTATATCAATTATGTATTGACCAGTTATTCACATCCAGTACTCTATAAGGGAATCGAACCCTTGTTTTCTGCTCGAAAGGCAGGCGTCCTTACCGTTAGACGAATAGAGCATTTTTATAAGCAATGAATAATTAGTGATAAGTAATGATGAAAACCACTCTTCTATCATTGATTACTTATTGCTCATTATTTGTATCTTGTGGAAGTAGTAGGATTCGAACCTACTCAGCGATAAGCAACAGATTTTAACTCTGTTTTTCATTTTTTCTAAGGAATCGTTCAATTCGTTCCTCATTTCAGTCTGCCCCGAGTCTCCAACTTCGGCGTATTTCCGGTTTTTTATAAGCAATGAGTAATTGGTGATAAGTAATCATGAAAATTACTCTCCTATTATTAATTACTTATTGCTCATTATTCATTATAAAAAAGAATAAGCTTGTCTTTAAATTTGCTTAACAAAAAGAACTTCTACGCTTGACAAGCCTTTCTTTCGAAAATTATATTGAGCATTTAATATTTTCTTTGACCAACTGACCAGGAATCGAACCTAAACAACAAGAGTACATTTCCTGCATGCTGCCATTACATTATCAGCGGATTTTTTTATGAGTAATGGGTAATGAGTAATGATGACAATCATTCTCCTATTATTAATTACTTATTGCTCATTATTCATCATTAAAAAAGAAAAAGCCTGTCTGTATTTTGTGTTTTTGGCTTAAAGATCTTCTGCGCTTGACAGACGTTTTCTTTTCTTAATAAAGGATATTCTTTGTTATAAGTGATAAAAGATCATTGATAAATGATTCTTGATACTCACTTATAATTTTAATTTTGAGATGGTTATGGGATTCAAACCCACTCAGCTTACGCAACGGTTTTGCAGACCGCCCCGACTCTTCCACTTCGGCGAACCATCAGGTTTTAATATGAATAATTTTTTACTGCTTATTATTCAAAAAAACAAAGTCTGTCTATACTTTTTGTTTGAACTTCTGCGCTTGCCAGACTTTATTTATACCTAAAATTTTATTAATCATATTTACATTAACTCCCAACTGTTTTGTTGAGAAAGAAAAAAGCTTGTCTGTATTTTCATGTTTTGGTGTAAAGATCTTCTGCTCTCGACAAACTTTTATTTTCTCCTGAAACAATTAACATTCAGTTACTGCGATTCCGGAAAGATTCGAACTTTCAACTTCTGGTTTAACAGACCAGCGCTCTACCATTGAGCTACAAAATCTTTTGTACGGGAAGAGGGATTCGAACCCTCAGCGCCTTGATCCTAAATCAAGTGTGTCTACCGTTCCACCATTCCCGCGGCTTTTTTATGAGTAATGGGTAATTAGTGATGAGTAATGATGAAAACTACTTTTCAATCTATAATTACTGATTACTCATTGTTCATTACTGATACTTCTGTCTGGAAAGCAAGATTCGAACTTGCGACCTCCCGCGTCCAAGACGGGTAAACAACCACCGTTATCTTTCCAGTTTTTGGGTTCACTTCTATTTCTTTTCCGGGAGACAGCCGGATTGGAAAACTTCGGTGAACCTCTTCGTGATTCCTAGAGGATTCGAACCTCTAACTCTGGGTTTAGAAAACCCATACTCTATCCAGTTGAGTTAAGGAACCGTTTAGTAACCCCAGAAAGATTTGAACTTTCAACCCCCGGTTTAAAAGACCGGTGCTCTAACCATTTGAGCTATGAGATTTTATATTTTGGGTATCTCCGGGGATCGAACCCTGTTCTCCGGTTCCACAGACCGACGCTTTACCAAATAAGCTAAAGAAACCATAAAAAAAGCGCCTCTTTTTGGGAGGCGCTCGTTTATATTCTGACGTAAGAGATCATTAGCTGACCCACGTATATAAGCACCTTTTATCCACAATTTCACTATCATAAGCACACACCATTCCTCTCGGCTCTTGTCCGAATCCTGTAGAATGTTGATTGAGTATGTTACACAATTGTTTCATTTTATTTTTGTTTTGTTTTTAAATTATTTTTTGTTGAATTCTGAAAACCTGTTGCTTTCAATTTTCGGTTGCAAAGTAAATATGATTTTTTTTAACCTGCAAATAAATTTTAAAGTTAAATCATTGACAATCAGGTAATTAATCTTTAATTTTAGAGTAAGTAATTCCTGTCCGCACTATTTTGCAGATATCTTAATTACCTAAATGACTGTCTCTCATTGGGTTGTCTATCACTCTATTTTATTGTATTAAAATTGCATTGTTAATTAAAAATTTTTCATGTTTATGGTTATTTTTTTTCATTCTAAATAATTTCTGACCTAAAAAACAAAAAACGCCTCGATTTTTCGAGACGTTTCTGTTGTATTTTGATTAAATTTTTACGGGTTTACAGTAAATAATTTCCAAAGTCAGCACATTTCGCCTCATTCCATATCATCCCATCATATGCAAATAATCCCAATATTGATGGGCTTTTGCATAGTTCTGCATTGATATGTGCTCTTTGTATTGTCATAATTTTCTGGTGCAAAGATAAATCTTTTTTGGTATTATTTTATAATTCTCACAACGAAGAGTAATAAAACAGGGGTCTCTAATCCTTTTTAACAGATGAATTCTATGTGTTTGAAACCTAACATTTTCATTCTATTTCTTCATTAAGGTTTTCAAGTTGTATGAACAGATCTCCTTGATAATCATACAGACTTTTATGTTCCGAAGTTGCTATAGCGACAACTTCTTTAGCTTCTATTAATGAAAATGCCGGAAATTTCTCCTTAATCTCCTTTATGGCATATAAGGGTGATTTTCCTTTTGAAATTATTTCCTTTACAATTTCAAAGGGATTTTTATGGTCATATTTAAAATGAAAATATTTAGCAGTATTATCCATTCTATTTTTTAGCCTTTAATTTCTAAACATTTTATTTCTTGCGGTTTTAAATCTTGAAATGTCTTTTAGGATGACATCATCACCAGGATTAAAATGTTTCAGTTCATTGATAATTTCTGAGCGGTTTTCTACTTTTTCAGCAATAATTTCGTAAGCTATTTTCCGTGTAACAGGCTGTAATTTCACATCCTTTTTAAATTCATACTTCATTGCTTCCAGATAGGTCATCTTTTTATAAGCCGGTGTTTTTTCATACATCGTCTGTATTTCTGATTCCAGCTTTTTCACATCAAAGATATTGGCAAAGTAGTTGTTCAGGCAATTGAAGGCGTCTTTATCTTCTTCCCAGCCTTTTAATAATACTTTTTGGCCCTCTTCAGGCTTTTCCATTTTCTTCCGGTATACCAATGAGGCTTTTACCATCTGATTATTGGTGGTATAGTCGTCTGCAACCATCTGATAATAGATATGGGCATTTTTAAGATCATTCATTTGCTTGTAAAGATCCCCTACTTTCTCTTTTTGTTCCATTTCTTTGTACAAGTCAATGGCTTTCTTATACTGCTTTGCTTTTTCGTAACAATGGGCAGCGTCAGATTTACTTTTTAGTTTTTTAAGATATACTGCGGCGGCTTCGTTATAGAATCCACCTTCTTCCAGGGTTTTTGCTCCTCTGTAATAATCCTGAAGCAGATTCATATAGACTTTTGCTGCTTTTTTGTAGTCTTTTTCTTCTATATATTTTTGGGCAAGATCCTCATATTTGCTTCGGATCCGGTCAAATAGTGAATTTTCCAGATAAAAACTACCTCCTCCGGGAGCTCCTCTTTTTGAGTTTTGTACCTTTTGTTCTTTATCTTTTAAAGCAGTGATGACCATAAGAATAATAAAGGCAACAATTAAAAAGATAATCAGGTTTCCGATAACACTCCAAAAGCTTTCATGGAAAAGTTCCGCCGCAATTCCGATCACTTTAAACATGGCCAGCAGTACAAAGGCTGCCATGAATTTGTCTATAAATTTCTGTTTATTCATCATCATCAGAGTTTAAAATGGTTTTATCCTCTCTGAATAAACGGTATAACAATACCATTACCCCGATTGCGAGTATCCATACAAACCAGTTGTAGCCAAACATTTTAACCAAAGGGTAAAACAGATATACCAGCATGGCTACTAAAATTACAATTAGGCAGAATTTAATCCAGGCCGAAATATTATCTCCACCCAGATTTAATGATTTATTTTTAAACAGGAAAGAATATAATCCAACCCCTGCAATCATCAGAATCACCATGTACAAAATATCTGAAACAGGAGTGTCTTTTTTCAATGAGCTATTACCGGATTCTACTCCTTTTACTTTTGAATCTTTGATAGGTGCTGGAGGAGATACATCACCAATATCAATGGTTCCGTATAGTTTTCCTAAAGAGTCTTGCATCAGCACCTGCTTTTTCTTTAAAAGATATTTTACAACATCTCCATTCACCGGCTTTCCTTTGGTGTATTGTTTTAAAGAGTCTGAAATTTTACGCTTCAGTTCTTCACTTTTTTTCTGAATATGTTTTGTTATTTTTTGGGTATATATGATCTTAAGAGAATCTCTGCTTTTCTGTTCTTTACTACTCAGCTTTTGAACATCCTGACTGATTTCATTGACCTCTCTACCGCCTTTCTTTTTATACTCTTTCTTTTCTTTTGCTGTTTTACTTTCCTGCAAGCCTGCATTAAGAAGTTCATTAGACAATCCTTTTCTTGTCTCAAAATATATAGAGTCTATCTTCTGATCGATTTCAGAAACCCCGGAATGAAAAGCAATCATATCTTCAGGAGCTTTTGCTCTGTCTTTTACAATCTTTCCTGAAGAAACAGCATTTTCTTCTTCAAGAGGTTTATCTTTAGAGGGCAAGGCTATTTTTAGCATAATAGCGACTACGATAATGCCCCAGAATATTCTGCGGAAGTTTCTTGTGCCTGCACTTTCTTGTTTACCATTGGCCCCGCCGAATAATCCTTCAAGCCAGGTAAATTTCCCCAATCCATCACCTCTGGAAGTTCCCATAATATCTAATGGTACTCCTAATTCTATGGCTCTTTCAGGATATTTTTCTAAATATTTTAAATATTTTTCAATTTCTTTTTTGTTTCCGGCCATCACTTTTTTCAAGTCAAAAGGCAGGTTTGTCATCCATTCTTCTTCGGTTTGGGGCTTCTGCAATGCTTCGAGCATTTTTTCATCATCCATTTCCACCGTATAGCGTTCTATGGTTTTCGGGATTTTAACACCATTCAAGGGTTTTCTTACCGTTTCTTCAATCTTTCCTGGCTCCTGAATCAATTCGATCCAGTCAATTTGATCCGATAATTTTACCAATCCAAACTCGGGGTGCATGATAAGAAAATCTGAATCTATCATATCCCAATCCTCCGAATTAATCTTTGGATAAAACGTTGTATTTTCCGGAATAAACAATTTGTTATCCACACACTGGAAATAAGCATTTTTTCCAATTTCCTGAGGAGCATGATCGTTGAACACAAGAAAGCACCCATACAGTACATTGGGACTATTGGCCGGAACTGCATAAGATTTTACCTGAGTAAGACTGATTCCTAAAGTTTCCATTTCCTGAAGCCATACCACAGGGGAAGCCCCTTTTATTAAAAGTCCTTTTTTAGGGTATCTATTTTTCGGGAAAGGTTTTATTCTAAGCTCCATAATCCAAAATCTGCTCTATAAACAACTTTAAATATTGATCGTACATTTCTTCCATGGTTCTCACTTTTAATAAAGTCTGTTCCGGAAGATAATATTCTGACCCACCAAATTCTGTATGAGTAGCCAAAGCAAGGAAACCATACGTTGTAGTGGGCATATAAAACTCCTCAATTCCTTTGTTACTGCTTCTGAATGTAAGTATTCCACGCGAATCTGCAATGATTTCGCTTCCGTCAGGAAAAGTATATTTATTTTTATTTTGTTCTGCAAAAATCTTGATGTCAAATCTGTTTTTGTAAAGGTTCAGGGTGTTTTCATACACACTGCTTATTTCACTCCCTGAAAAAACAAGATTATGATGAACATTGATCCCTACTTTATTAAAATTCCCTATGATTTTTAAGCCACTTCGGTCCAGTTTAGCTACTTCGGCATTCACTTTTGCAGTATTCTTATCAATATCATTGTATTTATTATCAAAAGGCTCTACAGAAGTATTCCCTTCAATATTTATTTTATATAACAGCGGATTTTCGAACTGATGAAGATAGAAACTTTTTCCAAAGTAGATCAGTTCATAGGTTTCCGGAATATTCAATCCGATAATATTCTGCTCAGAATATTCTCTTGTATTCAGATTAAGCTTTGATACTAATTTTTTGGCCGGCTGATATTGGCAGAGAATAAAATGCTGCTGCTTATTTTTTGCGAGGGCAAACTGTCCGGTTGGCTTTACAGAAATACCATCAATCATCACTTCACAGCCATGATAGGTTTTATAGTAATCATAAGAATGCCGGTCGTAATAATTGTCGGAAAGATAAGTTTTCAACAATTGTTTTTTTGAACTCAGGATAAAGAATTCGCCTTCATATAAAAACTTTGCAATTTGATTAACAGGCGTTGGAAACAGGATAGGATAATTCAACGGAAGATCTGTTCTCTTTCCATTTGGATTACTTTCTGCAATTTTTTGCTGTGGCGGATTGGCCCATAACTCCTGAAGAGGAAGCTTTATTTTTTGGATATGCTTTCTTGCTCCTTGATGATGTTTATAAAAATTAATTTCTCCATCTGAAGTAGTGGCAACCAAAAACTTAAGTCGATCTCTATTTTGATGAATGACTCTCTGAACCTTTTCGTCTTCAAGATTTTCCTGATGAGTTATGAAAAATATTTCGATATCTTTTTGAGGATAATCTTCATTAAAAAACTTTTCCAACGCTTCTGAAACTTCCAGCACCGGGCTGACCTGGTTGAGATTTTCAATTATAGTTTCTACATTATTCAAAGAAATAGGAACAGCAGCCTGTCCCAAAGTTAACACTTTACATTCTGAGTGGGCTTTCGGATGTTTAATTACAGCAATGGCGGATGCAAAGGCTAGTACTTTTGGGGTTCCCCAGTTTCTAAGGGAAGTATCAATAAGAATAATTCTTTCAAAGATATTTTCTTCAGGCGGTATTTCTCTTTGAATGTATAAGGTTTCATTATTGGCCAAACGGTTCATGAATACATCATCTTCATTCGCAAATTCTGACAAAAGCATTCTATGAAAGTCTCCTTTATTGGTCATATCGGAAATCCCCCCAATAGGCTGTTCACCGGGAGAAAGATGGTGCATCGGAATTTTAAGTCCGCTCCAGATTCTTTTGATAAGGCTACCTACCAGAAATGTCTTGGGCTCTTCAATTAATTCCCTGATAAAATCCTTATCTGTGTCTGTAGTGGTTTCTTCCTGTACCACTTCATCATCCAGTTCGGGTTCTTCAATTAACCCTTTCATGTCATCAATGATGGATTGTGTGGTTGGAAATCTGTCATTAAGATCCAATGCTTTTAAATCTCTGTTTAAAGCATTTAGATTAGCAGGTTGTTTTTCTGCACAGACAGAAATTTCGTGCGTTCTTTTATAGTAAATTCTCAGATTGAATTCAGAAGTAACAGGAGATATTCTGTTAGGGCTGTCTTTAAATAAAGTCTGGAGCAGTACTATTTTGTTCTGCTTTTGTTTATAAACTTTAGGAAGTGTTTTTATTTTTTCGAGAAATTCAATTTCTTTTTCTGCATTGAACTCAAAGTTATCAACACTGTAAAGTGTTGTAGTATGTCTTAAAGGAGTGGCAAAATCCGTATACCCTTCCTGCATCGCATATAAAACCATCAGTAAAGCCCCGAATGAGGGCCATCCCTGTGGCTGAAGTTCTTTAAGGATTTCCATAATGTATGGCCTATAAGCAATGGCCCCCACTCCAGGGATGGAGAGGAGGTTGTTATCGTTATATCCGGAATCTCCGGGAACATCTTCATCGGTTTTCCATTCCCAGAAATAATTTTCATAGGACTGGAGATATACCTTTAATTCCATTCTCTTGATTTTTCAGTAAGGCGGAACGAGCTTACGGATAATGGTCGGAAATCTTCTTTCTTTATGGCAAGATAATTTCCATTTTCATCCCATAAAAGCCATCCGTCTGACTCTTTATTATATTTCTGCTGTAGGAAGGTACTCAAATTTTTAAACTCAAAATTTAAACCGGATGGTACAAGATGTCCGTCTTTTGTCCAATAGGTTTTTCCCGGCAGACTCAGTAACGGAGTTCCTAAAAAAAGCACTTTGTCTCCTATCACAGTCCATTCTATCTTTTCCAGTCTGAATTTTGGTAATGCCGCAATACTCACTTTGATATCTTCAATTTTGCTTATCAGAGCAATCACCGAATGTTCTTCATCACTTTCCTTTAGCCTGACCGAAACTTTTTCACTAATTCCAAAATAGTTTTGATTGGAAGCTGGAAAAGTAAGACGTAACGCTTTATCAATCGGCACCCAAAGCAATGCTGTTCTCATTTTTTTACTGGGAACCAGCGCCTCTTTTTTAAATAAAAGGCCATCACGAAGTTCATACAGTAAGAAATTAGGCAACTGATGAAGTTCAGATGCTGAAGCCTGTTCATCTGTAAAGCCTTTGAGCCATATGGTTTCATCATCCGTTGCAATATGAACATTCTTCCAGTCCCGGATAGAGCCCAGATAATCTTCATCGCTACGGGGAATTTCTGCCCAGAATTCTTTTATATTGTCTGAAGAATTTTCTGCCATAAGCTTTCAATTTCCTGTTGAATGTATTGTTTTTGTTCAAAATTTCTGATCCAGTCGCAACGTGTCTGCAGGTATCTTAATTTATCTTTGATTACGTTTTGTTCCTCAAAGCTTAGCTGCCCCTGATTCCATTTATCCATAAGGATTTTTACATCCTTCATCACTTCTTCCGGATTGGGAGTTTTATTCTGCATGGCTTGTGGATGAGAATTCGGGTGATCGTCTTTTTCAATGGTTCGGTTAATGATTCCTTCCAGAATTTCAATCTGTTCTTCTGTGTCCCAGATATGTTTTAAAACCCAAAGGTCTGAAAGAACAGCTTCATTTCTTCCACAAATCAGAGCACTTGCAGCGATGAGATTCTGAAGTTTCACAGCTCTACGATCCGAAATGGCAATTCCTGTATTTCGCAGACTCATGATGGTATTCAGATAGACTTCGTATATAGGTTTTAAATCTATTGTTTTACACAGGTTCTGCAATTCTCTGATCTCATGGGCATGAATTTCCGGAACTTCTGTTTCTTCTTCATTTTCCAGCTTTCTTCCTGCTAAAAGTACTTGTTGTAAGAGTTCAGGATTCACATAATCCACATTGATTCTTACCAGAAAACGGTCGAATAATGCATTCAGGGCTTCATCTTCAGGAAGAACATTACTTGCTCCCACGAACATTAACGCAGGTAAATGCTTTGTTTCTTTTCCTCTTTTGAAGATCTTTTCGTTAAGAGCCATCAAAAGGGAATTCAAAATAGCGGAATTGGCATTGAAGATCTCATCCAGAAAAACCATAGAAGCTTCCGGCATCATTCCTTCCGTATTGGTCAAAAGTTCTCCTTCTTTTAATTTTCTGATATCAAAAGGCCCAAATATTTCATTCGGTTCTGTAAAACGGGTTAAAAGGTATTCGAAATTCTTCCCGTCTTTTACAGTCTTAGCTAAAGTTCTGACAATGGCCGACTTTGCAGTTCCGGGAGGACCGTATAAAAAGGCATTCTCTCTTGCCAGAAGACAGATTCCCAGCAAATCTACGACATCATTCTTACCTACAAAAGTATCTTTTACATAGTTAAGAACCGTATTGAGTGTTTTGATATTCTGCATCATTGATTTTCTTCAGTTATTATTTTTAATTCTCTCCAGAATGCTTCTTTGTGCATTCCAAATTCTGCGATAAGTAATATATTGATGAACGGAATTTCCGCCAGTTTATAGTCTTTCTTTTCAACAATTCTTTCAAGATATAATTTCCGGTAAGTTTTGTCTTTCAACTCGTCTTCCCAGTTCACATTGCTCAGATCAAGATCATATCCTATTCCGGAATAATGAAATTCTGTGAGAATAGCTTCAAGCATTTTAATGAGTGAATCTTCGGGGTCTACTGAATTGAGAGCCATGATAACTTCTGGCAGAAATCTTAAACATAAGTCGGCGGACAAAATAGAAGAAACGTCTCTTGTTCCTTTAAATTTCGGAATGAGATTTTCCAAATTATCCGCAGTACTTTCTCTTACCAAATATAATTGAGCACTATGGTACAGTACTTTTGCTGCCCAAACAGCTGTTGTTGTATTACAGGTTAGCTGATCGGATAGAAATTCAAGTCTTTCTTTTTCAAACTCTGCTTCAAAATACACTTCTGCTTCCTGCTCTTCTTTTGTGGAAATAGTCTGGATATTGGAAAACAGTGTGATGCATTCATTCTTCCTAAGCAGAAAGATTGTATCTAAAAATGGTGATTTGGGTTCCATCATCTAACAAAAATAGAATTATTTCGTCGAGAATAAAATTTTTAGGAATAGGATTGATATTAAATTATAGTACTGATAAAAAAATGTGGTTTTATTGGCCACGAATGCACTAATTTTACTTTGGAAGGATTGTGAAAAATGTTTTTATGTTGGAAGACGCTAAGACGCTAAGACACTAAGACACTAATTTTCTTTCCTTTCTACATGTTTTTAAGGCGCTAGGATTTTATCTGCAATAAAATTATATGCTGCTAAAATTACTAATAAAAAGCCACTAATGCATGAATAAAATAATTCGCGCATAGTGGCAAAAAAAGAGATTGCTTCGTCGCTGGCGCTCCTCGCAATGACGAATTAGGCTACTATTTCAATGATGTTGTTTTCCGGATCGAGGATAACGCTTTCATAATACCCATCACCGGTTGTTCTGGGTTCAGCGGCAATGGTATAGCCATCTTTTCTTAAGATTTCTGTAAGTTCATTTACTTTTTCCTTACTTCCTGTGGAGAAGGCAAAATGAATGATCCCGAACTGTTGGGATTCGTAGGAATTTCCACTTTCTGAAATATCTGGTCGGGTCATGATTTCAAGGCGGCAACCATTCTCGAAGCTGAGAAAATAAGATTGAAAATCTTTGATCGGATTCTCATATTTTTCATTGGAAACAGCTCCAAAGTATTTCTGGTAAAATGCTCTGGTTTTCTCAAGATCTTTTACCCAAAAAGCAATATGTTCTATTTTCATCTTTTAAAAATTTAATATAAGTAACGCTGCAAAAATAGCCTGGATAACGATGGCATATCCGCTCTCTGTTATTCTATCTTTGTTCTGTATTTACCTGTTTTATTTTTCATCTTGCCAAGGAGTTTTTTTGAGACAGACTAAAAAACAAAGATCTTAAGCCTCGGGGTAGACAGCAATAAACAAAATACTTATATAACCCGAGTTCGGGATCATAAAATTAAGGATAATAGGCTGGAAGCTGGAAGAGTGAGGCTGGAAGTTACTCTCGGAGCTACAATTTCTGACGTTGCCGTAAAATTTGATGAAGTAGTCTTTAAAGGAATAATACATTACAGGGTTGTAAGTGTTTTTTTAAACTCAACTCACTTCCCTCTCCCAGCTCAAGGCTTCCTTCCTTACTTCCTTCCTAAAAACAGAAATGTCTTATCCCGAACTCAGGTTATATACAATTATTTACCTATTACATTCTTATAAATTGGCTTCTTCATTTTACTTTTTACAATGATGCGATCAATATAAAAGTTATTATCTTTGTGCCATTCAAAATAAAATTATGAGTATTCACATCAGTGCAAAAAAAGGAGAAATTGCTAAAGTAGTATTGCAGCCGGGGGATCCGCTTCGTGCACAGTATATTGCTGAAAATTATTTAGAAAATGCAAAACTGGTAAGCAAAACCAGAGGTATCCTTTATTATACAGGTCTTTACAAAGGTAAGGAAATCACTGTAGGAGCCAGCGGAATGGGATTCCCAAGTATCGGGATCTATTCTTTTGAGTTATATACAGAATATGAAGTAGATACAATCATCAGAATCGGAACATGCGGGGCTTACAATACAGACCTTAAGCTTTTTGATATTTTAAATATTGAAAATGCCGCCAGCGAAAGTACATATGCTAAATATGCATGGGGAATTGAAGAAGACATTCTTTCTCACCAGGGAAATATCTTCAATACGATCAATGAAACTGCTAAAGAATTATCTATAGATGCTAAAGCGATTAATATCCACAGCAGTGATATTTTCTACAGAAAAGATCCTAACACTCCTGAAATTGCAACAAGATATAACTGTCCTGCGGTAGAAATGGAAGCTTTCGGATTGTTTGCAAATGCTAAGCACTTAGGTAAAAATGCAGCTACGATTCTAACGGTAACTGACATTATCCCAACTCATGAAAAAATTTCTGCTGACGAAAGAGAAACTGCTTTGAAGCCAATGATGGAATTGGCATTAGAGTCTGCTATCAAGAGTTTATAAGAAAAGGTCTAACCTTTCAACACTATAAAAAAAGAGCTTTACTGAATCAGTAGAGCTCTTTTTTATAGTCTGAAAAATTTTCTGGCAGTTTCTGTAGTTTCGTCTGCAATTTCGGAAATACTGACCTTCTTCAAATGGGCAATCGTCTGTGCTACATACGGCAGAAAGGAAGGTTCATTTCGTCTATTCTGCATTCTCGGCATATTCTTCGGAAGCATGAAGGGAGCGTCTGTTTCAATCATTATTCTGTCCAGAGGGGCATATCGGATCACTTCTTCTAAATGTTTGAATCTTTTTTCATCGCTGACGGCTCCGGTAAAGCCCAGATAAAATCCTTTGTCCAGATATATTTTTGCTTCGTCTAATGTTCCAGTAAAGCAATGTACAACGGCTTCCGGCAGTTTGGAAAGATAATCATCCGTTATTTCATTAAACCTTTTAAAAGCAGATCTTTCATGGAGAAAAAGAGGTTTATTCACTTCTATTGCTAATTCCAGCTGAGCTTTATAGCATTTTTCCTGAGCAGGTCTTGGTGAAAAATCACGATCAAAATCCAATCCGCATTCTCCTACTGAAATAACATGATCCTGCTTCAATAATTTTCTAAGCTCATTAATACTTTCATGATTAAAAGATTTTGCATCATGAGGATGAATTCCCGCTGTTGAAAATAGAACATCAGGATAATCTTCTGCTATTGCTGCCGATTCTTTGCTTCCGCGGATACTTGTTCCCGTGAGGATCATATAATCTACTCCATTATCCAGAGCGCGATTAATGACTTCTTCGTGTTCATTATAGAACTGTTTATTGGTCAGGTTAATGCCAATATCAATGTATGTGTTCATTTGTTTTAAATTGTTGTGTTATTTAAGAGGCTGGAAGATGGGGGTTATGAAGGTCATAAAGAATAGCTACCAATTTTTTATTGTTTTTAATATTCCTTTTATTGTGTTATTGTGTGCTTTCAGTAATAATATAACTAAAAGTAACTTCCAGCCTCATTCTTCCAGCTTCCAGCCTTTTATTTGAATTTAGTTATTTATTTTCAGGAGCGGCAATTTCCTTGTTTTGTCTGGTTTACATTTTTTTGTCAAAATTATTTATAGTAAACGCAATCTTTTTGTGTAGTAAAGAAATATTGATTAATTGGACTGAAAAATGGTCAGAGAGTTCAATCTTATTTTTTCTTTTTTAAAACAGTTTAAAAATGACCTCTAGAAGTTACAAGACAAAGAGTAGCTTCCAGCCTCCTTCTTCCTGCTTCCAGCCTTTTATTCATTGATAAATTTTTCCAGAAAACCTATCAATTTGGTTCCACCGTGGCTCCATCGGATACCATGGCCTTCTTTTTCTCTGACTTCAAAAACAAGTTCATGTTTATAATGAAAGAAAACATTCCACCAGGTTTTATTTTCAAGAATATACTGAATTTTCTGCATCACTTTTTCCTGTTTCTGTTGGTTATTTCCTTTCACTTCACCCCAGAAATCATCATCATTCATTCTTCCGGTATGTTTTTCCCAAGCACGTTGAGCAATGGTAATTTCTTCGTTAAATGGCTCCTGACAAGCTTCTATCAACACTGAGTTCAGTGGTGGAACAGCGTTTTCATCACGGATACTGGCAGAAGTCAGTCTTTGTCCTAAAACAATCAACCAATTTTCAAATGGAATGGATACCAACTGCTTTGCTTTAACCTCAGCATCAGCATCATTGCTATTAAAAATATTGATAAATTGATTAAAAACTTCTTCCCTATTAATCTTAATTTCTTCATTGAAATAAGGAAGACTCCACACCAAAGTTTTATCCTGAAATTTTTGAATATTCTGTGACAGGTTTTTGAGATGTTCTTCGGTTAAAATAGCGTTATATTTTTCCTTCCAATCATTTGAGATCAAAGGAATATACTGTTCAAACTTATTCTTCATCACATTGTATCATATTAACGAAGAGATTTTCTTCTTTGATGAGGTAGCCAATAAGATTGAACCATTCTTTGCAATGATCCAGAATCCAGGCATCTGAAGAAATAATAACGTCTGAACTTTCTGTGAGAAACTTATCCGGACTGAATTGTAATTCAACATCCCAATTCAGTTGATTTTCAATAGCAAAATCAAGAATAATCTGCTTAATTCTTCCACTATTGGAAACCGGCTGGTCAAAAATCCAGATTAATTTCTGAGCCTGAGATTTTTTAGAAAATATAGCAACAAGTTCTATGGCTCTCTGGGTTTGGTTCACCCTCTTATACGTTCCGTGAACACCGGAAAGATCCCGTAGACAGCCATCAACTCCTTCAAAAATATAGGCCTCTGACAACAGGCTTTCCAACAAGATCAACACATTGAAGCCATCAAGATAAATGGTTCTATTTTTCAAAGCTGAAATATCCTGTTGTTTCAATTTTCGGTCATGAATTTGCTCCTCAGATGCAGAAGCTCCTCGCAACACTTGTATCTGTCGTGTTTTCAATCTGTATCTGTTTCCGACAAGATCAGAGGCTGCTTTTTCTGCATATCCTCTTGTGAGTAAATACTGCATATCCTGAACAGCAAGTTTTAGCTTACCGATCTGTTTTTCTGAACCGAACAGGGTGTCATCGCCTGTATTTTTTCCGCGGTTTCTGTTATTCATACTCAAAAATAGAATTTTTTGAATATAAAGTGCTCGCAGATTATACAGATCACGCAGATTTTTCCACCATCATCTGTAAGAATCTGTGAAATCTGCGGAAAATAAAATATAGTTTTCTGAAAGCTTCAGCTTTAAAATTTGGCAGATAATTGTCTGTACAAACGGTTTATTGTACTTTTAAGGAAAATGCATCATATCATGAAAATACCTAATCAGCTTTCCTTTATTATACTGCTCTTCTTTTTCTGTTTTTCCTTTCAAAGTTGTGAAAGCAAAGGAAAAGAAAAAATTGGAAATATTTTTGGAACGAAAAAGGAAACAGAAAAGCTGAAAAATGTGGATATCTTTGATAAAAACACGCAAACGATCCATGTATTGGTTGCTTTATGTGATAATAAATACCAGGGCATTGTTCCGGTTCCTGAAAAAATAGAAAATGGTCAGGATCCTGATCAGAATTTGTATTGGGGAGCAGGTTATGGAGTCAGAACTTATTTCAAAAAGAGTAAAGACTGGAAATTTTTAAAGTCTGAAAAAAAGGATTCAATAAGAATGGAAAGGCTTATTTTCCAGCATACTTCAAAGAAAAACTATTATTTGGTTGCCGATGCCTATGATGGTGAGTATATTAAAAATTGCACAAAAGATTTTTTCTACAGCAGTTCAGGGCAGATGAAAGATGTACTTTCCGTTAATAGCACCAAAATTGGACTTTACGGAAATGCTAAGCTTCTTTCTTACATAGGACATGATGGATTAATGGATTTCCAGCTTTCAGAATCTTTTAAAAATAGGGATGGGCAAACAAGGGATTGTATCATTTTAGCCTGCTACAGTAAAAAATTCTTTTCCCCTTTATTACAAGAAACAAAAGCCAATCCTTTGGTATGGACAAGCCATCTGATGGCTCCCGAAGCTTATATTCTTCATGATGCTTTAACAGGATATATTAATCATGAAACTGGAGAACAGATCAGAAGCCGTGCAGCATTAGCTTATTCAAAATACCAGAAATGCAGTGTAAAAGCAGCTAAAAATATTTTGGTAACAGGCTGGTAGTATTATATTATTCAATTCAAAAGGACTTCGGTTATATTTTTTACAACAAAAGAGATATTTTATACAACACTTTTAAGGTGTATTAGGGATAAGTTTGCAAAGACTTAAAATTACCCTTATGAATACACTGAAAAAATTATGTTATCTGTCTGCGGCGATTCTTCTATCTGCCCCTTTCGTTTCATGTTCCAGCGATGACAACGAAATTGTTATTGAACAACAGACTCCCTCACAGGTTCTGGCTTCTACTCCATGGGAAACTACGGGAGCTAAAGATAAAAACGGTGCTAATGTAGCCTTAACTGATGCTAACGTAGCCGGATATGTAGGTTTTGCTTATTTTAAAGCAGACGGAAATTTTGCTATTTACAACTTAACTGATGTGTTGAGATCAAGAGGAACATGGTCTGTAGATGCTCAGGGAAAAACGAGAACTATTGCAGCTTTAAACCCGGATGGAACAACCATTTTCAAACGTGATGTTGAAATTCTTGTACTAAACAGAAATCAATTCACGTACAGAATTCGTCCTAATGCTGCTGATCAATCTGTTTATTATGATATTATCCATACGAGAACTGCTCATGCGGAACCTAAAAACGGACAACTTACCTTAGCTTCTACTCCATGGAAAACTACAGGAGCCAAAAATAATAGTGGTAGTGATGTGGCTTTAGATAATGCGAGTGTAGCAGGTTATGTAGGATATTCTTACTTCAAAGCTAACGGAACTTTTAAAATCTTCGGATTAAACGATGTACTAAGATCTCAGGGAACATGGACTATTTCTCCTGATGGAAAGACCAGAACTTTGGTTGCTTTAGATGCTAATGGTAATGTACTTTTTACCCGTACTGTAGAGATTCTTGTACTGAACGAAACTACGTTTACTTACAGAATTACTCCTGATACCACCCAGCCGTCTGTATTTTACGATATTATTCATACTAAGGATTCTCACAAAGAGCCTCAGTAGTGATTATTATTTTTATAAGGAAAAACCTGTCCATTATGGGCAGGTTTTTAATTTTATTGGTTCATCCTGAAAATTGCAGAAAGAGAGATTCTTCATTCAGAATGACAACTCTTTTTATTTACATCATGACAGTTTTCCTTTATTTATGTTTGGAAGGATATGAAAATTATGTTAATTCTTACCAATATTCTTCCCACCATTTTTTCCAAATCACATTTCCTAACTGATCCAGATCTACTTTTTCACCTATAACAGGTAAAGTAATGGGTTGGTTATTATCTTCTGCATTTTTAGCGGCCAATTCTACGGGCTCAAACCATGCATGCTGAGAAAGTTTAAATTTTGAATGATGCACAGGGATAAAGTTTCTTGCTTTTAATTCCTGTATTTCTCCGATAAGCTGATCCGGTAATGTATGAATGTAGGGCCATTTTTCGTTGTACTGGCCGCATTCCATAACAGCAAGGTCAAACGGACCATATTTATTACCTATTTCTGTAAAATGATCTCCATAACCGCTATCCCCTCCTAAAAATAGGTTTTTGGTAGGTGTTTTCAGTACAAAGGAGGTCCACAATGAAATATTTCGGTTCAGCAGCCTTCCGGAGAAATGTCTTGCCGGTGTAAGGGTAATTCTAAAACCTTCTGCAATATCAATACTTTCCCACCAGTTTTTTTCAATGATTTTTTCTGGTTTCCAACCCCAGTATTCGAAGTGCTGTCCTGTTCCCAGTCCACAAATTACTTTTCCTACTCTATTTTTTAATTCCTGTATGGTTTTATAATCCAGATGATCCCAATGGTCGTGTGAAATCAACAGAAAGTCTATATCCGGCATATGTTCCGGCTTATAGTAGTCTGCTCCCGGAAATGCTTTTATAGATCCTGGCATTGGTGATGCATTCCCACTGAAAACAGGATCTATCAGGAATTTTTTGCCATCAACCTGTATAAAATATGAGCTATGCCCAAACCATATCAGCACGTTTTCTTCCAGAGGAAGTTTTTTCAAATCGGTGATTACAAATGGAAGAGCAGTTCTGGGAGAGGTATGCTCAACTTTGCATAGACTTCCCAAAAGGGCTTTGGTCATACTTTCGCCTTCTAATAAGGCTGGTGTGATGAGGATATTCTGAAATTTCCCATTGGCATAATTGGGAAGTGTGCTGAAGTATTCCTTTCTTTTTTCATCAGGAAACTGCCCGAGCTGTTTTACTAAATTCATTTCCTTATTTTTTTACATTCTCAGCCTCTCTTCTTCAAGATCCAGCCTTGTTAAATAATGTCTTATATATTCTTCGTCCATATTCAAATTTTTTCTGTTTTCTTCTCTAAGCCAGATGCGCTGCTGTTCCAGCGTTTCAAAATAAATTTCTTTGGCTTCATCAGACAGTTTATGGACAGAACTTTCTTTGTCTTCCTGCTCCCAACGATCCATCAGCCTGTTGAAATATTCATTTTCGTTTCTTCTTTCTTTATAATTTTCGTTGAGATATTTTAAGGCAACACGACGCATTTCTTTCCTTAGGAAATGTTCTGATTCTTCTTCAGACAAGTACCCTCTTCCAATATCAGACAGATTGAGTTTTTTAATTAAAGCCGGCAAGGTAAGTCCCTGAATAATAAGGGTGGCTAAAATCACAATAAAGGTAATAAAGAGAATGAGATCACGATGGGGAAAAGGCTGCCCGTTTTCCATTACGACAGGAATTGATAAAGCTGCGGCCAGTGAAACTACTCCGCGCATTCCTGTCCAGCTCATGAGTATTGGTGCTTTCATTCCCGGATCTCTATCGGCTACATTAATGAAGTTCCGCATAATTAAGGTTACAAAAACAGCTCCAAAAGAGGATAAGAAACGGACGATAATCAAAACTGCTGTAATGAGTAATCCATAAGTAATCGCATCTGTAAGGCTTATACCTTCTTTATGCAAACCTACCATAATCTCCGGTAGATCTAATCCGATCAATAGAAACACAATTCCGTTAATCAGAAATACAAAGCTTTCCCATACATTGGAGCCTTTAAGCCTTGATTCTGAGGTTCGGAAAATTTCATGTCTTCTGATGGAAAGAAATAATCCACCGCTTACCACCGCCAAAACACCGGATGAATGAACTTCCTCCGCAGCAATATACATCACATAAGGAGCTACCAGACTGAGTATAGCATCCATATTGACATCTGTGGGAAATATTTTTTCAATTTTGAGAAATATAAACGCCAGTACCAGACCTATTCCCAATCCTCCGAATACCATCCATCCAAAACTTACCACTGCATCCTGCCATATAAATTGTCCGGTAGCTACGGCCACCATGGCAAACCTAAAGATAATTAGTGAAGAAGCATCATTAAACAGGCTCTCGCCCTCTAAAACGGTAGATAAATTTTTAGGAACTTTTACAAATTTTAAAATAGCTCCCGCACTCACTGCATCCGGCGGAGAGACAATTCCTCCCAGCACAAAGCCTAATGCTAATGAAAACCCGGGAATATATGAATTGGCCACAAAAGCTACCGATATAGCTGTAAGAAAAACTACAATAAAAGCAAAACTGGTGATGATCCGCCTCAACTTCCAGATTTCCTTCCATGAAACGGCAAAAGCAGCTTCGTATAATAATGGGGGTAAAAAAATGATAAAGATAAGTTCAGGATCAATTTTTAAGGGGGGTAAACCAGGAATAAAGCTAATAAGCAGGCCAGCAATCACCAATATAATGGGATAAGCTACTTTTAATCGATTGGCCAGCATTATCGCTCCAATAATTACCAGAACCAACCCCAGATAATAAATAAAATTTTCCACCATTTGTTTCTCAATTAATTTTTAAACCAATTTATATATTTTTTGATAAATATGATTGTTTTTTATCTGGTTTTCAAACTTAACCGAAAAATATCTATAAGGATTTTTTTTAGGAATTTTTCATTTTTAAATTATCAACTCTTGTGATTTGATTCCAAAATATAAAAGGCTGTCTCAAAAGTATCATTCTGAGTACAGACTTACAAATCTGCAAACACACCCTCTTCATTGCCAGATTATTGAAGATTCTTCACTGTTCTCAGAATGACAAAAGTCTATTTTAAATTTTTGAGACAACCTATTTCAATCAAGTTTTGAAGACATATGGTTGACTCCTTCAATCATAAAACTCCTACTGTGACAGTCCTTTCTATAATATGTTTTATATATCTTTTCCCGTCCAACATAAATTTTTCGGAATGAGTACTGAATTCTTCATATACCAATGGATCTGTTCTCCCATCTGGTCTGAAGCGGGCACATAGCTATAGCCCAAACAGGATAATACAATATAGCAATGACAACAAATATTTTTACACTCCCGGAGACTAAAAAGAGAAACACAGCAAGTATTATAACCATAACCAGCAACACTCCTCCTCCTAAAATATTAATCAGCCATGTAACTGTCGGCTAGATTTGGTAGCTAATGGTAAAAACTCTTTTCTAAAATCCTCTTGCATCTGTTCAGGATACAGAAAAATGAGAATCGAAAAAAAGCTCCAGTGTTCTCTGAAGCTCTGTACAAAATTGAAAATAAGATATGTTTTTAAAACTATGAGATGATGTGTGTTTTTTCTGTAGTCGTACTAAAAATTTCTGAGGTAACATTGTCTACAAATCTCCATTCTGCAAAGGATTCTCCTGTCGTAAATTTCACATGCAGATATCCTCTTTTATAAAGATTGGCATACTCCAGATCATCGATTAATGATGAAAATGCCTGAGCCAATGCCATTGCCTGACTAGGGTCTGATGTGATCCCAAGATACCCTTCAAGACCTGGCGAAGAAACAGAACTACAAGCTAATTCGGTTCCGATAACTTTCCCTTGTGCATTAGTGAGTGTTCCTAACCATGCGTTGTGGGTATCACCTGCTAATACTACTATTTTTTTACCTGCAAGGATAGAATATAGCTGTTCTCTTTCCATAAAATATCCGTCCCATGCATCAAGATTATAAGGTAATGTAGTGGTAATTCTTGCTATTTCCTGTGGAGTAAGAGTAGGATCCTGAGCTTTGTGTCTGGCTTTTAGAACCATCAGTTGGGCAATGGTATTCTGAAGAGCCTGCATGGTAGCCGGCTGAGCACTTCCGAGCTTTTTGATCTCTGCTAAAATCTGATTAAGCAGCATTAATAATTCTGCAGGAACCATCATTTTGGTCATCAGGATCTGTTGTCCCAATACTTTCCATTTTGCAGCATCAGCATTGATCTGTGAACCTAGCCAAGCCATTTGCTCACTTCCAATAAGATTTCTGTTAGAATCTAAAAAAGCGGTTTTAAATTTCACCTGATCGAAGTTTCCCGTATTATCCAGATAATCTGAATACTCTAATTGCTTATCTCTTGCAATCACCCTTGTATCCATCATGTAAAGGGAAACAATATTTCCGAAGTTGAAGCTTCTGTAGATTCTAAGATCTTTACCTGTTTTAAGAGGAATGTATTCACTGTATGCTTGGAAAGCTGCCTTTTTTCTTAGTTCAAAATCACCTTCATCCGGCTGATGATTTTCTGCTCCGGATTTATAAGTATCATTTGCAAATTCATGATCGTCCCACACACAGATAAAAGGTTTTTTCTGATGAGCCAACTGAAGATTTTTGTCGCCTCTGTATTGTCTGTATCTTTCTCTGTAATCGTTCAGATTCAGGATTTCTTTAGCTGGTTTATGGGCTCTGCCCAGTGGATTGGTGTAAGGATTGGTTCCGTATTGTCCCGGAGCATATTCATAAATATAATCACCAAGGTGTACTATTACATCAGCTTCAGATTTAGCAACCGCTCCATATACATTGAAAAGTCCTGCAGGAAAATTGGAACACGATACCACCGCCATTTTCACATCATTTACAGCATCTGTTTTGGATGGTAAGGTAATGGTTTCCCCTGTTACACTGATTTCCTTTGTTGCAAGGTTATAGAATCTATAGTAATATTTAGTATTGGATGGAATATCCTGTACATCTATCGCTACTGTAAAGTCATTAATAGCTGATGCACTTGCTTTTCCTCTTCTTAAAACATTGGAAAAATTGCTGTTTCTACTTATTTCCCAAGTGATTTCTGCATCTATTCCTCCGGAATATCTTGTCCACAAAATTACACCTGTTGCTGTAGGATCAAAACTGGCGATTCCGGTATCAAAGCCTGAATTTTTAAGATCATTAGGAGCAGTCTCTCCTTCTGTAAAATCATCATCGCTGCAGCTTATAATTAGAGGAGCAATAAAAAGCCCTCCGGCTGCCAGCAGTGAATTCTTAAGGAACCGTCTCCTGTTAAGTAGATTGTTATTTTCCATCATTACTTTTTTCTGCAAAGCAACGGTATCTGTGGAAGAAGGCTGTTAACTGAGTTTTAATTATTCTTTACGCTTTTTTTAAACATATGTTTGACATAATATTTTTATAAAGTATTGATTATTAAAAAAGACTTGAGAGGGTTAATTGCCCTCTCAAATCTTTTATTTTAAATATTTAAACACATCTACAGTCTGGTATTTTGGACTTCGTTTTAAAAATTCACTAAAAAATGCAGCATGAGTAGCTCCGGAAATAATAAGGACTTTATCATTTTCAGAAAGCGGAATCTGATTAAGGTTAGAATACATTCTCAGATTTCTTCTATAGTATTTGGCAGCCTCGTCCGCTCCCTCAAAATGACCGGTAGTGCTTACGTGTGTCAAAATATCAGCATTAGCTGTAATGAGCTCCTGTAAAGTGGATTCTTTATTATAATTAATGAGTTTTTCTTTTACAGAAAGGTTTTCATGTTTTCCAAATCCTTCAATAAATGTGGTTATAAAACGTTTATACGTGGTATTATCTACCTGGTCCTTCAGCTGTTCTCCTAGTCTATAATTGTATTTGCTCGTTTCCTGCTCATCAATTCCGTATATTTTTTTCACGTTGGCTATTTTTGCAATCTGATAGGCCAATAGTGAAACTTCGCCTTCATAGGCCGTTTTAAAGTTTTTATTCTTTAAGAAGTTCTGATAATCATTCTGGATCTTTTCATTCTCAGCCGGAAGAATCTCAACACAAATAACAGTTGGTTTAAACTCAGCGAGCAGTTTTACGATTTCCAAAACTTCTTTTTGACTTTTCTCGCTTTTTGGATCAAATTTAACTTTTGCTGCATCCGGTGTTTCCCCCATATGAAAGGTAGCAAAATTAAGTACCTCTATCTTTTGTGCTGATAACCACATGCTCATCAAAAATCCACAAATAACACTTATTCTTTTCATAGTTTTAATTTATGGTTCAAAAGTAAAAATTGAGTAACAAGAAAACAACACGATATCGACGAAAAGACTTATTTATCTGATGAAACGGTACTAATGGGAATATGCCTAAATAAAAAGTGAATGGCTAACTACTCCTTTTTGTGGCAAAAATAATTTTCAATCCTTTAAAAGAATCAGCAGGAATAACTTTAAATCCAAAAGGTAATAAATCCTGTCTTAATTGATTAATGATAAAACTAAACAAGGAAGCAAATATACATGACTTAAAAAAATCTTTTGGGAATTTACTCTTAATAGAAGTTTTTAAATATTATAAGTCAGTTTGAGTAGGTAATCTGCTATTTTAATTATTAAGTGATATGTTTTAAAATAAAAAAACCGCTCACATTAAGTAAGCGGTTGATTTTCTGTGGTCCCACCTGGGCTCGAACCAGGGACACTGGGATTATCAATCCCTGTCTCTAACCAACTGAGGACATAGATCTTATAGCTTTAGTATAATCATTGGTCATAACTTAGAACACCTTAAAACGTGCCTTTTATTAAATATATTTCCTTTTTTGGTATGATAAAGTTATTTGGTCATTGTTCATTATTCTTTTCAGTATTATAAAATATCTTCCAACATACCAGGAGCAAAAGTAAGTATTGTTAATAAACTTTTGCTCATAAGCAATGCCTATAAACTGCTCTATCCACACTTTTAATTTTGTATATAAATTAGGTTTGAAATAGTAGTCTATCTTAGTTAATATATCAGCATTGTAGTATAATAGTATTTCTTCAATTTTCAGGTCAAATAAATGCTCATTATCTGCCTTATCAAACTCATATACTTCATAGCAATACTTTTTACAACAGTATTCTTCTTTATAAAAAAGCTCAAACTCATGTTTACATTGTTCTTCCCCAATCCTAAATTTCAGATGCTTATGTATCTCATTTTTCATTTGGTTTACAGGTATAAAAAAACCACCTTATTTATGGTGGCTAAATATTAGTTTTATATTATTCTTAACTCATGATAGAATCCCATAAGTATTAATCTATTTAAGGCTATTTCCTATAACATAAAAAATAACTCCAAAAACAATGTACATAACTGTTTTAGTGAGCACTATCTTTCTATCATAAATTAATTCAGAAGGATATAATCTAAATGCAATAAAAGGCGTTACTAAATACAGGCAGATAATATTGCTTATAATAAGTATCAACCAATGCAAGTTAATACCCTTATATAAAGGGAATAATGCAATTATAAATCCACTGAAAAATACCAGGAAAAGAAGTAATGTATTTTCACTTAATTTGCCATTTTTAAGCTCATAGTTAAAAGCCTTATCTGGATTATACTTCTGCATTCTTTTAAATCTTCTAATTGTGTCTTGATAAGTTGCAAATGGTAGCTGAAATAAAACTACTGAAATGATAAATAGTAAAGTAGACATTTTCTTTATTCCTGGTTAAATTTATACTGGTTATCTCCTACTTTCAATGTCATTACAGAACCTGAAATTGTACCACTATTTAGAGGATTAAAAGTAGCTCCAGATTCATAATTAAGTTTTATTGTACCAGTAGATGAATATGTGTAAGTCCCATTATATGGTCCACTATTAATAATCCATTGATTCTGTGAGTTCTTTCCATATCCATACAGCTTAAAACCGTTGTTTTCTTTAAATTGAACTTGTATCTTCTCATTATCCCAATTCATGGTGTTATTGGTCATGATTTTAATTTCAGTAGAAGAGAATACCCCTGACCATGCAGTATTATCAAGCTTTACCAAGGTAGAACTATCATTGTTATTGTCATCATTACTACTACAAGATACTGTTAGTGTTAATAGTGCAATAAGTAATAAAATTGATTTTCTCATAAAATGTAAGTTTTAAAATTTAACAAATATATTAAAGTTATCAATAATGATAACCTAAAATTATCATTTATGACCACTTTTGGCTATTAATATAAAAAAGTGGATAAGAAAGAGTTTCAGATTGCTATTGGTAAAAGAATAAGACAACTTCGTGAAGAAAAGAAAATATCACAAGTTGAGCTTGCTGCATTCTGTAACTTTGAAAAGTCCAATATGAGCAGACTTGAAGCTGGAAATACTAACCCTACAGCTTATACATTATATGTTATTGCTCAAAAGTTAGAAGTTGAGGTGTTTGAGCTTCTTAATTTTGAAGTATAAATTAGCTATTAATACCTATCTATTGCTACTTTCAAATCAAAAAATAAATAGAAATTTATAAGTGATTTGGTAAAGCTGTATATGCATAATCATTATAAAAACTTGTTTTCCTCATTGAGACTATAGTAATGATGTCTTGTGATAATTAAATGATCCAGTAAAGACAAATTCAATAGCTCACATGATTTCTTTAATTTTTCTGTAATATTTATGTCTGAACTACTTGGATTAAGATTTCCACCTGGATGATTGTGTACCAGGATCAACTGAGTAGCATTGCATTTAAGAGCTACAGCCAAAATAATTCTTATATCAACTACTGAACTATCTATACCTCCTTTTGAAACATCATAAATTCCTAAAACATAGTTTCCTTTGTTCATTAAAATCACCTTACATTCTTCCTGAAATTCAATGATATTAAGATTCCAATTCTTAATAATTAATTCATAGGCTTCTTTATGATTTGTTATTTTTATTCTTTCCTGATTATTAGTGTTATAAATGACTGATATCTCCATTGTATTGTAATATTTTAAGTTAAGTGAAGCCATGCTTTAAACATAAATGCACAGGTTTTCCTAGTTCTTATATATAGAAAAGGAAAACTTGTGCAAAAAATCCAAATCTTACTAAAATCTATATAATAAAATTTGGATATTATGTTGTTAGGCTAAGCAAACTCAATGTGCTTTCCATTCTTAGAGAAAGACTCCATATCAGTAGCAAAACTATTGCTTACCTGTTGCTTAACAGTATTCTTTGCTCCTGGTTCCTGTGCTGAGTATACAAATCTGTGATGAAGAACAATCACTTCTCCAGTGTCCTTAACAGTATATTCATAAGGGGCACATTCTTGTTTAATGATACTACCTTGCATTTGAGTTCCTATAAGAGCTTGGCAAGTAAGTTCATCAAATGTTGATGAAATGGAAGCCTTTTTGGATGTGGCATAGAACTGATTTGTAGTTTGGCTCATAACCATTTCAATACCTCCCTGAACTTCTAGTACATAGAATGTAGAACCATCTTCTTTTTGTCTTTGTTTGTAGTTGATAATTGTTACCATTATAGTTGATTTTTGAGTTAGATAAAACACCAGGAACAAAAGAATTGTGAGCAATAGTACATCAGCTATCACCTTGATAATATTACTGCCTGCGAAATTTTCTTTCTATTCTTACTGGTGGGGGGATGTTTTCCTTTCCCAATTATTGGTGGGGGTCTTCAGAGGGGGATTTATCCTTAAATATTTTTTTTTTAGAAAAAATATAACCTTAAAGATAAAAGTTGTATATTTTTGCATTATGAGAAATCTAGGAGATAAAAATTTTTGGAAAAAGAACTATGGTCTTTTACCTATGCATCTTGTGCCACAAAATGGAGAAGAAAGGTTTCTGATGCTTAATGGTGGTACCTCAGATTTTTGTTTTCAATCTTTTGATAGTGATGATAGTTTGGAAACTTATTTTCAATCTTCCTGGTCTACAAATACTAAAAATTATTTAATACTGGGGGAGGATAAATTAAAAATTTTCAACTGGTACAATAACTCTGTTGAAGAAGTATCTAAAACCCAAATAATATCTAATTCTGAAAAATTTTATGAATATTTATTATTAAAATCTTTTAAAACTCAAAATGATGTTGTTCCTTTTATAATAGATGTTTTTAGACAATTACGTAATCTTACTCTTGAAAAGGAAAATGCTAAAGAAGCTTTAAACCTATTATATCTTCTACTAGTAAGTATTGAAGAAGATTTTTCAACTATTAAATTTGAGGATTGGGGATTTAATGTAGAAAACATTCCTGATAGGTTTGAATATTTTGTAGAAACAATAAGAGCTGGAATAAAATCTATAAAACCTAATCTTGATTTAATTTTGAGGCATACTTCAGGAGCTTTATTTCAAGAGGCTCATAGAGAAGTGATTTATTTTAGTCCTCAAAGAGATTTATTTGGAGGAGTATCCAGTAAACTGATAACTAAAACAGACTCTTACTCAAGTATACATTATACTCCACAATATATTGCAAGAAGTATAGTAGAAAATTGCTTAAAAGAAATTGATATAGACAAGAATGAATTAACCATTCTTGACCCTGCTTGTGGGTCTTCTGAATTTCTAATTGAAGTACTTAAACAATTAAGAGAATTAGATTACAAGGGTAGAGTTTCTATAAGGGGCTTTGATATATCAGAAAGTGCTATCAATACATCTAGATTTCTTTTAGAGTACGAAAATAGAATACAATGGCAAAATAACTTAAGCATTGAGTTAAGAGTCGTTGACGACTCTTTATTAGAAAACTGGGGTGATAATAATGATATAATACTAATGAACCCTCCTTTTGTTTCATGGGAGCTTATTAAGAACAAGGATAGCAGAGCTATTATATTAGATACTTTATCAGCATCTTTTAAAAAAGGAAAACCAAATCAAGCAAGTGCTTTCTTTTACAAAGCAAAAGGAGCATTAGCGGGTTCTGGAATTTTAGGATGTGTCCTCCCATCATCAATTTTACAAAGAGAATCATACAGTTCTTTGAGAAATGAATTTCAAGAAGAATTAACAATTAAATTAATTGCGAAACTTGGAAATTTTGTATTTGAAGATGCGTTAACAGATGTCAGTTTATTTATAGGAAAAAAACCTAAGTCAGCATTAGCCCCAAAAGTAATTTGGACCAAAAATGAAAAAGGAACTGTACAAGAAGCACTTAGGGAGTTAAGAAAGTCAACGGAAAACAATGAATTGTCAGTTGAAGAAAAAAATTATAGCATATATACTCCAACATCATTTCCATTTGTAAAAGATTCATGGAATATTATCTCACTTAAGGAAAATAATTTCATAAAGAATACTGAAAGGTTTATTTTAGACAATAAACTAGTTCACATCTCAAAAATATTTACAGTCAAGCAGGGAATAAGAAGTGGTAACAACAATGCATTTATCATATCAAAAGAAGAATTTGAGTCCATTCCTGAAGCTGAGATACATTTATATAGAAAAGTAATAGGAAATGACTCAATTAAAAATGGTGTTATCACTTTAAAAAACTATATATGGTATCCTTATAATGAAGAAAAATCTTTATTTCAAAGTGAGGGAGAACTATTAGATTTTGCACCATACTCATACTCCAGATTACTTGAATATAAAAACGTGTTAACAAATAGACCTAGAAATTCTGAAGCTAATTGGTGGTTACTAAGTGAGCATAGAGCATGGTTAAGAAAAAAAGAAAAAAGATTATTCTCTACAGAATTTGGTAAATCAGATTCTTTTGGATTTGATAATGTTGGTGACTTTGTAGTTGAAAGAGGGAATGCATGGAGCTCTAAGAGAGCTATGAGTGATGATGATTTTTTCTTTTATTTATCTGTCTTTTCAAGTGGGATATTTGATAATTTTCTTTCAATCTTCTCTAAGCCTATAATGTCTGGTTATTACTTAGGACAAACATATACTAAAGATATACCTATCCCAAACATTTATAACCTTGATAAAAAATCAGAGGAATATGTAAAACTAGTAGAATTAGGTAAAGAATTATCTAATGGAAATTCGCTTGCTAAATATTCAATAGATGAGGTTTTGACAACTTATTTCTATCCTAAATTTTAGACTATTATGATTAATCATGAGGAATTAATTACTAATATAAATGATAGCTGTAAATACCTTTTCCCTAATCAGGTTTTCAAGCTTGAAGAAAATATCTTATCAAATAGTGCTAAAGTATATAAGATACAAGGAAACTCTAAAGCTTTAAATAGAAAAAAAAATGACATTTTTGAAGTTTCTGTATTAAATTGGTTTGAAGATTTTTATTTGTATGTTGAGGTTAGATTTGTTTCAAATCATACTTTTATTTCACTCTCTGTCTTTAAGGGAGCAGATGCTCAGTCAAATAAGCACCAGTTATTTAGAGCAGAATGGGATGACTATGATAGAGATGATGAAATTCATGCACAACCTCATTGGCACATTACAACTGATGTTGCAATTTCAAATAATTTTAATAACTTTTTAGGGGAAAAGGAGCAAGTAACATTTGAGGTTTTTGAACTATCAAAAGCTGAGGTTTTCGATATTAAGAATTTCCATTTTGCTATGTTAGGTAATTGGCAACAAGATGAAACCCATATTCATAAGATTTCTGAGCCTGCGAAAGTAACAAAATGGTTAATAGGAGTTCTTAAGCACATTAGAGTAGAATTGGATGTGTAAATAAGCTACTCAAAAGAGTAGCCTATCTAACTCAAAAACCAATGATAATTAGAATTATCACTGAGTGTTTTCTGAATCCCTTTAGTAAATTCAAAGGCATTCAAATTCCTATCTAGGAAAGTATCTATATAACTACTCTTATTAGCTTGTGTAAAGAGATTATATACATTCCATAGGTTAATCTCTCCATTATCAGCCTTACAAAAACTCTCATCTTCGTAGTAGTCTTTAGCTATTGTATTTAACTGGCTATCATTGAAAGTTAACTGAGGGATATTTAATCTCTGTTTTTCAGTTTTAGATATGTGTTGATACAGCCTAGTTCTTCCCAATAATTGAGCAAACTGATGCTCAGTTAAGTAATGGTCTGAAAACCCTTGCATTTCCAATAGATGTTGTTGTGCATTGTATTCTGTCAAAGTGTTCATTATTTTACTTTGCAACTCTTGGTATGAGTTTACTCTCATATCATCTACAAAACCATCACTCCAAACACATAAGTTGCAACACACTTTGTTTTGGAAGCCAATGAAGAACTTAAACTTTTCAAAAGTTTTTTTATTGTATAAATTCTCCTGATTATAGGCTCTAACTCCACCAACTGTTAATGATAGCTCATTACCATTAATTGAATCTGTTATACCAGGAATCCTAATAATAAATGCCATCCTTTCAAAATACTGTGTTCTTTCATGATCTAATAAATCTTTTGCATTCTTATAAATAGCATCAGGAGTTCTGCCTTTAATTTGATGTGAAACTCTTATTTCAGGTTGCATAAAAGATTGATGAGAAAACACTTTACTAATACAGTCCTGTGTAATATCAATAAATTCCTGATGAGCAATGTTTTTTTCATTGTCTTTAGAGAATACAGGAATAATACAATCATTCTTTAACTGATAGAGATTGACTTCTTGTGTGTTTGCTTCAATGAAAGGTTTGTATTCATATGGTTTCTCTTCTATTGATTTATTTTCCTGGTGAACTTCAATACTTTGAAGAGAACTATCAAACTCTTGCCAGACTTTATCTTGTTCTAATTCAGTTGAAACAGCACCAGGAATAAAATAATCCTGATTTGAATGATGAGCTGTGCCATTGTTCATTCTACTTTCATACAAAGAAATCTCTTTAATATTCTGTGCTGGTCTCAATTCAAATGCTTCTTCTAATGTAACTGGTCTGATTTTATTAATGGTGTCCATTGGTTGAAAAGTTTTGAGGGTTGGATAATTTGATTAAGAATGATTTTCTGGCTTCATATTGAGATCTTAGTTCTTTCTGGTATTCAGGATATTGTTTATAGATAGCTAAAAGCTCTGCAATGGTATTACTGGTTTTAATCTTAGTTAGAATATCATCTTTAGATAAGTAATTTATACCAGGATCAAAAGTAATAGGTTTGATAGAGCTTTGAGGACTGGCAGGGGAATCCATACCAGTTGAAACAGTTGCAGTTTCTGCAATTCCAGAATTACACCAGTTCAATATTAATTTACCTGTGTCAGAGGTAATAATAAATTCAGGCTTGTTCATAAATAGTCCTGTTCTATCCTTACTTGCCTTAGCTAAATGGTTTTCATTGACTAACTCAAAATTTATGGTTAATTCATACTCAAAACCATCTCTGGTGATTTCTTTGGTTCCATGCTTTACTACCTGAGTTTTACCATTGCTTCCAACATCTAAAGAATAGTCTATTTTTCTCCTAGTAGTGGTAATAATGTGGCAGGTTGACTGTAGTATCTTATTAATAAATGCTTGATGTCTTGGTGTGACATTAGCCCAATCCTGAAATCTTCCACCTAGTTTCTCATGAATATCAAGACATCCACCAGTACCATTCCATTCATGGCTTGCAGAATCAATGATAATAACAGAAATTCCTGACTTTTCACACAGTTCAATTGCCTGTATGTATCTTTCAGGGCTATAAGGAGCTTGTAAATCCAATACATTATAATTTCCTAAATCTGAATATAAAGAAGCAGAGGAATTTTCTGTATCAATGACAGCAATCTTGCTCCAATCTTTTGTCATACCATAGGCTAATAATAGGGCTGACTTGGTCTTTCCAAAGCCTGATGCACCTGACAAACCTAATCTGAGCTTTACCTGTTGTCTTTGTGATTGTTTTAATTGCATAGTTATAAACTTTAATTATTAATATTTTTAATTGATTATTTAATGTTGAAAATGAATAATATTCTGTTCCTGGTATACTTCAGAAAACAAAAAAACCAACCTTATATGAATAAGATTGGCTGATAAAATCTGCACAGATTTTCCTCAGTTAATATATACACTCAGGAAAACTTGTGCATTTTTATAAAATTGCTGATGGTATTTTATCATAGAGAAGATTAAGATAAAATTGAGCCAAATCAATTCTAGCAATATCTCGATAATGTCTTTGTTCCCTTTTACCATTAATAGTAGGTTGTATATCTTTAATATTTTTACTGAAAAATGAGTCTATTAATAAGTTGAAGAAAGACTCTACTCTCTTTGCTTTAACTGTATTAGAATAAGTATCTTTAAATGGAATGATATCAGCACTTATTATTGGGTCAATTGTCAATAAATTTTCTAGTTCTGTATTAAACTTCTCTTTTTTAAACTTATTTACAAAATCAGTACTTGGAAATTTTGGTAGAATTCTCTTGTTTTTGTACAAGAATATTTCATTTTCTATTAAGTTAATATATTCATCCCATTTTTTATAGTGAAGAATTAAATTAGCATCTGTTATTGAAATTGGGTAGTCATCATTATATTCTGTTTTTGTATAATACTTAGCTTCATCCTCAAAGAGAGGTATATTAGAAAATCTAATGCATGATTTTAAATATGCATGAGTAAGTTCTTTACCTAGTTCTCTGGAAGTAAATTCCCTATCTATTTTACCATGACTAATAACTAACATGAGAAGGTATCTCTTTATAAATACTATTTCAGCAGGGGTTGCATCACGCTTACCTCCTTCAAAATAAAACTCCTTGGAAGGCAACATATTTAGCAATTTATTCCAAACATAGAACTCAGAGTAATATTCAGCATATCTTTCTTCCTTGTACCCCCCTTCCACCCCTGGTGGTACTACATCAAATGCATAATCATTATACATTTCTTGTATAGTTTCAAAAAAAGAACCTTTTTCAAAAATAATTTTGTTATCCCTATAGAGTTTATTTATTCTGCAATTTAGAAATTGATTATTTAAAGCTGCAAAGAAGGTATAGGTAGACAAATCACCATCAAAAAACTTTTGAGTTAAATAGTTTTCTCCTTTCTCTAAAATAAATCTTTCTTTAGAAGGGTAATCCAAACTATTCATACCAGTTCTTTCAGTATTTTGGATGTTTTCAGATGCCTTAGTATTTAAATCAGTTAATTTTTTATATGCCTTATTCAACAGCTTCTTTTCTTTATTTGTATCTGAATAGCTTACCACTTTACCACTAGCATATTTTTGGAAAGAATTGACTATCTGAGTATTGATCTCAGAATCATAAGGGAGAGATTTAGCATTTATATAATATGGTGTAGGCATTATGATATAAATTTCTCCTGGAAGCCTTTGCCTAGCTAATGTTTGTATAATTGTATTGACACCATTGGTAAAAACACCTCTATTATTAACAAAATCTATTTTTAATCTTTTAGGTAAAATGATAATATATATATGATCCTTTTTTTCAATATTAATTCCAGTAGTAAAGTTTGTACCTACATTAATAACTTTTTCATCATGATCATATTTTTTATCATTATCATTCTCAAAGTCAAAAACATCTCTATAGCATAAGTTTAATTCTCCTTTAATCTGTGATAAAGGACCATTTTTAATTAACTGTTTAATTTGCTTTTTTGAATATACTATTATATCAAATGTACTTTTACTATTAAGTAATTTAACTATTAACTCTTTATAAAAAGTATTGTTATTAATTTTTTTATAATCATTGAAGATAAAATTCAATTTACTTTGTCTTGCAGGTATTATGACCCTTTCAGATTCAATTATTTTTATTTTTTTTTCTGTAAACTCAGAGATGTATTTTATGACTTCTTTTGATGCCTCATTGAATGTTGCACTAATGATAAATGTCTTATGAACTAAGTTCTGGAAATTCCATAATTTATAGATGTATTCTTCTCTAAAGTTCTGTATAGCATCATGAATTTCATCAAAAACAATAATTAATTTTTTCTTATTGATGTTACAATGATCAACAAGTTTTTCAAAATAGTTAATTCTTTTACTTGCAGGGAAGATAAAGTTTTCACCAGGATTACCTAGTAATGCATTAGTAGTCATTATATGAACTCTAAAATCTGAAATATTTGATTTCCTAATTAAGTCAGTATCATCAACGTGAAAGAAATTTATCGCATGACTTGTCATTTCCTTTTCACTCTTTAAAAAATCATATTGATTAATACGAATGATATTAAAGATATTATCTGGAGCAATTCCTCTAACTAAGCAATCTGTTTCATATTGTTCTATAAGATTATTAGAAGGTACTGCTATAATTACAATATATTCTTTACTCATTGAATAATCTAAAACCTTATCCATGATGGTTCTTGATTTACCTTGACCAACTCCTGCATTTATTACAACAGTGTTTTTAACATCAAATTCATCATCTAATATTGGTTTTAAGGAATCAGCTAAATATCCTTTCTTATTGGGTTTTATAATTTCTTTTTCAACAGAATAATATTTACTTTCAAAATCATCTGTATTTATTTGTTTAAACTCAATTTCAACTCCATTAATTGGATCTATAAATTCTCCTTTCATAATTGTAATTAACTGTGCTATAAAAATACTATAACACAGTTAATATTAAATCATTTCAACTTAGAATTTAATTTATTCATTTGCTCACTAACTTTCTTATTTACAACTTTAGCATAATGCTCCTGGGTAATAGTAATTTTTGAATGACCTAACAACTCTGACACTATCTCCATAGGGACATCATTAAAGAGTAATACTGTTGTTGCAAAGGTTCTTCTTGCTAAATGGTGGGTCAGTCTTTTCTCTATCCCAACAATGTCTGCTATTTCTTTAAGGTAGGCATTAAACTTCTGATTACTGAAACTTGGCAGTACTTTTACTTCATGTGCATTGTTGTATTTCTCAATGATGAATTTACTTTTAGTCAATAGGGGAATAGATAAAGTTTGTTGAGTTTTAAGCCTTTTCATATTAATCCATTCATTGCCATCAAAGCCCTTTACAATATGAGATTTCTCAAGATTAGTCATTTCATTATAAGCTAGTCCTGTATAACAACAGAAAATAAACATATCGGCTACTGTTTGTAATCTTTCTGCCTTAAATTGATACATCTCAAGTTTCTTTAATTCTTCTGTTGTTAAATAAACTATCTCTTTTTTAACACGTTTTACCTTATACCCTACAAAAGGATCTCTATCTATAATTCCTTGTGAGATGGCTATTTTAACAACTTTCCTAAACCTTTGAATCATCTTGTTTACTGTTGCAAGAGCTAAAGACTTCTCTGTTTTCAAATAAAATTCATAATCCTGAACAAATTTTAAATCCAAATCTTTAAACTGATAGTCTGCCTTAGTAAATGAAAACGTAATAAAACCTTTAACTAAGTCCCTTGCCTGTTTAAACTTCCAAAGTGTAGCAATTGAATACTCTTTTCCTACAAGCTTCTCAAGTCTGTCATTATGCTCTTTAAAAAGCTCAAGAATTGTTTTGGTTCTGATTGAGACATCTCCCTTGTATTGTAAGTAAATATCTCCTACATCAAAGTTTTCTTCATTGACTTGCAGAAATAAAAAAGCCTGATTAATTTCATTCTTAATCAGACCTAATTGTGTATTAATAAAACTGTTTTCCTGATTGGGCGGTTTAGCCTTCTGTAATCTACTATCCCATTGCTTAGGATTTACAAATAATCCAGTAGAAAACTCTTTTCTATCCTGGTGAAAAGTAATCCTACACTTTATAGGGCACTTACCCTGTTTATTTAGTTTCACTTTTTGCAATAGAAAAAGTATTGATAATTTATTGTTATTCATTGATTTAAGTTTTAGAAAATGGGTCACCAAAAAGTAGAAGTGGGACACCTAATAGGACACCTTTTAACAAGTATTCTATATATCTGATTACATAGATTAAATTGAACTGTTGCAATTAAGACAATATTACAACACCCTGAAATAGAGAATAAAGCACAAAAAAAAGCACCTACATTTCTGTAAGTGCTTGATTTTATGTGGTCCCACCTGGGCTCGAACCAGGGACCACCTGATTATGAGTCAGGTGCTCTAACCAACTGAGCTATAGGACCTCAAAACTTGGTTAAATTTTGTGTTTGCAAAAATAGTAAAATTTCTTTCACTACAAAATTTTTTATTGCTTTTCTTGGCAAAGTTCTACCAGAACGCCATTGGTAGATTTCGGATGAAGGAACACAACTAATTTGTTATCAGCACCTTCTTTGGGTTCTTCAGAGATAAATTGAAATCCTTCTTTTTTTAATCTTTTTACTTCATCCAGGATGTTTTCAACTCCAAAAGCCAGGTGATGGATCCCTTCACCCTTTTTTTCAATAAATTTTGAGATGGGACTTTCAGGATTACTGGCTTCCAAAAGCTCAATTTTACTTTCTCCGGTTTCGTAGAAGGAAGTTATCACTCCTTCCCTTTCTACAGTTTCCTGTTTGTAGGATTCTTTTCCTAATAATTTAGCAAAAAGTTCGTCAGAAACGCCTAAAGATTTTACGGCAATACCGATATGTTCTAGCTTCATAAATACTAATAAATATAATTAATTCGTAAATTTGATACGATAGCAGAATTTCAAAGTATCAATTCAAACAAAAGTACTAAATTTGCATAAATTATGGAAAGTAACAGACAAAGAAAAGTAGCACAGATTATTCAGGAGGACTTCGCAGAACTTTTCCGCAAGCAGGCTGCTGACAGCAAACAAAGTATATTGGTATCCGTTTCTGATGTAAAAGTAACAGCAGATTTAGGTATTGCTAAAATTTATTTAAGTATTTTCCCTCAGGAACACCGTACAGCGGTAATGAAGGAAATTGAAGAAAACAAACCTCAATACAGAAACTTTATTGGCCAGAAAATGGCAAAACAGGTACGTATCATTCCGCAGCTTAACTTTTACTTAGACACGGCTCTTGATGATGTAGAAAAATTGGAAAGAGAATTAAGAGGCGAGGGCGACAATCCCGTTTTATAGATCTTGAAGAATATTGCATTTTACATAGCATCCAGATACCTTTTGGCCAAAAAAGGCAGTACCGCTGTTACATTTATTACGTGGCTGGCAGTAGGTGCCATGACGGTTGCTGTGACTGCAATGTTCGTTATTATTTCAGTTTTTTCAGGTCTTGAGGATCTGAACAAAGACTTGATTTCTAATCTTCATGCTGACCTTACCTTAAAAAGTGCATCGGGTAAAACCATTAAAAACCTGGATCAGGTTAACAAGATTTTAAAAAGCAATAAAGAAATCAGCAGCTATTCCCGTGTTATCGAAGAAAAAGTATATATAAGCTTTAACGGAAAAGGGGACATAGCCTACTTACGTGGTGTTGATTCTGCCTATGTAAAAGTAAATCCTATCAATAAAGAAGTATTTTACGGAACTTATCCAAGTTTCAAATATTCTAATGAAGTATTGATGGAAAACAGTCTTGATAATCGGTTATCCATTCCGGTAGATTCTTCCAATCACTATGCTACCGTTTTCATGCCTAAGCCTGGAACCGGAATCATTAATAAAGAAGAAGATATCTACAATAAAAGAGACATCCTGGTAACAGGTGTTTTCCCTGGTAAAGACCAATTGGACAGCTACATCATCTCTCCTATTGAACTTACCGAAGAATTATTAAGTCTTCCGAAAAAATCAGCATATCAGATTGTTATTAAATTAAGAAACCCTGAAAATGCTGATGCTGTAAAACAAAATCTACAATCTTCTTTTGGTAAAAATATTGAAATCAAAACCAAAGAAGAGGAAAATGCGGCCTTCTGGAAGATGATTAATACTGAAAAGCTATTCATCTACCTGATTTTTGCACTGGTTATTTTCATCACGACTTTTAATCTTGCAGGAGCTATTATTATCTTACAGCTTGATAAAAAAGAACAGGCAAAATCTCTTATTTCTTTAGGGTTTCCTTTAAACCATCTGAGAATGACCTATTTCTATACCGGACTTCTTATTGTTATTTCCGGAGTAATTACCGGCTTAATCTGTGGAACAGCTTTGTGTTATTTCCAGCTTTACACAGAATTCTTCAGAGCAAATGAAGTATTGCCCTTCCCTGTAAAAATAGTAGGCAAAAATTATCTTATTGTTGCTCTTACCGCTTCCATATTTGGAATTGCAATCTCATGGTTCTTCTCAAAAATCAGCAAAGAGTATATTACTAAAAGTTAACATACTACACTTACACATTTAACTTCAAAAAACTTTTCCAGTTTCATTTTTTTGTACCTTTACGCCCCAATTTTAAAAAAATGAAACGAATTTTATCTTTTTTTTTATTAAGCTTTGCATTCATTAATGCTTTTGCACAGGCTCCAGCTGGTTACTATAATGCAGCAGCCGGTTTAACAGGTGCTACACTAAAAACTGCCTTAAAAGGCATCATTGAAAACGGACATATAGACCATGGATATGATGGGCTATGGACAGCTTACGACACTACAGATCGCGACTATTTCTATGAAAATGATGGTACAGTTTTAGATATCTACTCAGAAAACCCTTCCGGACCAGATCCATATAATTATACACCAGGGTTAAAAAAATGTGGAAGCTATTCCAATGAAAGTGATTGCTATAATCGTGAACATATCGTTCCTCAGAGTTTATTTGGAAAGAAATCACCAATGGTGGCAGATGTTCACTTTATTCGACCTACAGATGGAAAAGTAAATGGGATGAGATCGAATTATCCATTCGGAAAGGTAGGATCACCATCTTTTACTTCTCAAAATCAATCTAAATTAGGTAACTCAGCATCTCTTGGATATTCAGGAACTGTATTTGAACCTATCGATGCATTTAAAGGAGATGTGGCCAGAATGATCTTTTATTTTGTAACAAGATATGAAGATAAACTTTCTACATTCAGCTCCGGTAATATGCTTGGAGGCTCTGCTTTTCCAGGTCTTCAGGCATGGGAACTTCAACAACTTTTACAATGGCATGCTATGGATCCTGTATCTGCTACAGAAATTGCGAGAAATAACGCATCCTATACATTTCAGGGGAACAGAAATCCATTTATTGATAATCCTGCTTATGTTGATTTAATCTGGGGAACTCCGGTTGTAGATAACCAAGCCCCTACAGCCCCTACGAATTTAGCAACAAACACTCCAACTTCAAATTCTATTTCATTAAGCTGGACTGCATCAACAGATAATGTGGACGTAACAGGTTATGATATCTATGTAAATGATGCATTTAAATCTACTGTTTCTGGAACATCAACAACGGCTACAGTATCCGGATTGTTACCACTTACTACCTATTCATTCCATGTCATTGCAAAAGATGCATTTGGAAATGCTTCCCCGAAAAGTAATGTTGCCCCAGGAACTACTCTTGACGGCCCAGTAAATGTAGGAAACTGTGGTGATGAGAATTTCACTAATATTCCTGGAAATGCAAGCGATTATAAAACCAGAACATGGACAAACAACAATGTAAGCTGGACTGCAACATTGGCAAGAACTGATCAAACTATTAGCGGTAAGGCAATAACACTTCAAGGAGGTGATCTAACCAGTTCTAATGTACCTGGCGGAGTTCAAACATTAACGCTAACTACTCAACGTAAATACAATGGTGGGGATAGTACCCTAAATGTTTTTGTAAATGATAATTTAGTGGGAACAATTCCTTATAGTGCATCAGTGGCAACAAACTCAATCAATGTAAATGTCAGTGGAAATGCCACTATTAAAATTGTAACCCCTAACCCGAATGACCGAATAGCAATTGATGATCTGAAATGGACTTGCTACAGCGGAGCATTAGCAACTTCTGAAATCAAAAAAGATAAATCAGAATTCACTATCTACCCTAACCCGGTAAGAAATAATGAACTGTTTGTAAAAGGCGAAAACCTTAGCAAAATTTCAAAAGCTGAAATCTATGACATTTCAGGAAAAGTAATTGAAACACTTGTTAATCCTTTCAAAAACTCAAATAAAATTAATCTTAAAGGTTTAGTGAAAGGAACTTACATCTTAAAAACAGATAATTTCTCTACTAAATTCATTGTAGAATAATTATTACAAAATATTTCAAACTAAAGGCCGGATTTATCCGGTCTTTTTTTATAATTTTGATGTATGGATTCCAATAAAAAATTAGGTTTGATAGGACGAAATATTTCCTATTCCTTTTCTAAAAAATTCTTCGAAAATAAATTCCAAAAGCTTATGCTTAAAGGTTTTTCCTATGATATTTTTGATTTGAATGAAATTGATGAAGTAGAAAACCTTTTCTCCTCGACGGAATTGTTAGGCTTTAATGTTACCATTCCTTACAAAGAAAAGATCATCAGTTATCTTGATGAATTAAGTGATGAAGCTGAAAAAATTGGTGCAGTGAACTGTGTTTTAATTCAAGACGGTAAAAAAACCGGATACAACACGGATGCTTTCGGTTTTGAAAAGACCCTTCTTCTTCACCAAAAACCATCACAGGACAAAGCATTAATTCTGGGTAATGGAGGAGCTGCAAAAGCTGTAAAATATGTTTTGGACAAACATAATATTCCCTCCCAAACCATTTCAAGAAGCACAGAAATCAATTTTGAAAATCTGGATAAGCAAACTGTACAGGAGCATAAAATTATTATCCAATGTACACCGGTAGGCACATTTCCGAATATTGAAGACTGCCTAAGCTTTCCATTTGATGCGCTTTCTCCGGAACATTTAGTTATCGATTTAATTTACAACCCCAACTATACACAGTTTATCATCAATGCTTCAGAAAAAGGAGCAAAAACGGTAAACGGTTATTATATGCTTGAGCAGCAAGCAGAAAAAGCTTGGGAAATTTGGAATTTTCAAAAAAAATAACATAAATTAGTACTTTAATTGGCCTTACAGCCATATATAAAGGATATTAACGCCACTCACATAAAAGATTTGCTATGACTACAGAAAACAATCTTTCTGAAAACGAAGAAAAGAAAAATCCTAACGAAGTATCTCAGGAGACATCGGAGAACCCTGTTTCTCATGATGCCCACCCCCATGAAGATGATACTGAACACCTGGAAGAACATGAAGATGTCGAAATCTCTCTGGCTGATGCCCTGAAAGAAATGGAAAAAATCATCAATGCACCTAATGCCGGTGAGAACTCCAAAAGATTCATTCAGCTAAAAGAAAAAGCAAGTCATCACATCCATGATGAAGTGGAAGATAAAAAACATGAGTTTGCAGAAGCAGGAAATGCTACCGAAACCTTCAGTTATGAGCATCCCTCACAGGCTAAATTCTCTGCTTTAGTCAATATTTTCAGAGAAAAGCATGACGAATTCCAGAAGGGACAGGAGGAAGAACAGAAAAAAAACTTGGAGCACCGTCAGAATATTATTGAAAGATTAAAAAATCTATATACTAATTCCGAACCGGGAGTCAATCTTTTCAAATCTATTCGTGAAATTAAAGAAGAATGGTCAAAAGCCGGACAGGTTGCCAAGTCTGAGTTCAAAATCCTTAACAATAATTATTTCCACCATTTGAACCAGTTTTATCAAATGCTGGATTTGAATAAGGAATTTTTGGAGCAGGAATACAGCCATAACCTTGAAAAAAGACAGCACATTATCGCCCGTGCTCAGGAGTTGGAGAATGAACCTGTTATCCAAAAGGCTTTAAATGAACTTCAATATCTCCATAAACTGTGGAAAGAAGAAGCAGAGCCCGTTGCAGAAGAATTCCGTGAAAAAACTTGGGAAGAATTCAAAGAAATCTCCAATAAAATTCACGAAAGAAAATCTGAACTTTCAGCATCTATTGAAAAAGAACAGACAGCCAATCTTGAAAAGAAAAGTCAGATTATTGCTGAAATCAAGAAGCTTTCAGAACCTTCTGAAACCCCTAACCATAATTACTGGCAAAATGCCATCAAAAGAGTTGAAGACCTTCGTTCTGATTTCCTGAAAACCGGAAGTGTTCCAAGAAAACTATCCAATCAGAACTGGAATGACTTCAAAACTACCCTTAGAGCCTTTAATACTACAAAAAATAATTATTATAAATCCTTAAAAGGTTCTCAGCAAGCTAATCTGGAAGAAAAGTTAAAACTAATCCAAACTGCTCAGGATAATCAGGGTAATGAAGAATGGGATATCGCTGTTCCATTGTTCAAAAAGCTTCAGGAAGACTGGAAAAAAATTGGGCACGTTCCAAAGAGTATGACCAATAAAATCTGGGATGAATTCCGTGATGCTTGCAATGCCTTCTTTAATAATTATAGAGAAAAGAGCAATACTCCTACCGACAATTGGAAAGAAAATCACAAAAACAAGAAAGCCCTTCTTGACGAATTGAAATTGGTTTCCAATGACGAAGGAAGCATTGAAAAAATAGAAGCAATTAAAACAGCATGGAATAATATCGGAAAAGTTCCAAGAGATAAAATTGCAATCAACTCTGAATTCAATAAGACTTTAAGAGAGAAACTGAAGATCAATAAGATCAATGAACTTGAATTGAAAGAAGAAGGATTATCCGAAAATCAACTTACCGATAAGGCAAGAAAGATCAAAAACCAGATTTCTGATCTTGAAGCTGAAATTGTTAAACTTGAAAATAATCTTTCATTCTTTAATAAACCATCAAGAGAAAATCCTCTATTAAGAGATACTTTTAACACTATTGATGAAAAGAAAGCTCATTTGGAAACTTTAAAACAAAATCTCCACAGCATTATTGCCGGAGAATAAATCTTAACAAAATAGATAAGGGCGGAGCAAAGCAATTTGTCTTCGCTTTTTCTTTTTATACACTATGAATAACGACGAACTCTATATTAAAAGATGCATTGAGCTGGCTCAAAAAGCCCTTGGTAAAACCTACCCTAATCCTCTTGTAGGAAGTGTGATTGTTCACAACGGAGAAATTATTGGCGAAGGATACCATCACAAAGCTGGAGAAAACCATGCAGAGATCAATGCCATCAATTCAGTAAAAGATAAAAGTCTCATTCCGGAATCAACCATTTATGTTTCTTTGGAACCATGCGCTCATTATGGAAAAACACCGCCATGTGCTTTAAAGATTAAAGAACTGGGCTTTAAAAAAGTAGTTATTGGTGCTATGGATTCTCATGATAAAGTCAATGGAAAAGGGAAAAAGATCATTCAGGATGCAGGAATAGAAGCTTTTTCTGGAGTTCTTGAAAAGGAATGTATTGAACTGAACAAAAGGTTTTTCACCTATCATGAAAAGAAAAGACCTTATATCATCTTAAAATGGGCTGAATCCGGTGATGGATTTTTAGATAAAGATTTTAAACCAACAGCTGTTTCAAACGCTTTGGTTAACCAGTTTGTTCACCAGTTAAGAGCAAATGAACATGCTATTCTGGTAGGAACTCAAACTGCTTTAACTGATAATCCAAGTCTTACTGTAAGAAATGTTGAAGGAATTAATCCGGTTAGAGTTCTTATTGACTTTGATCTGAAAGTTCCTGAAGACTTCAAAATTTACAATAACGAAGCCAGAACATTAGTCTTAAACACCATTAAAGAAGGAACCGAAGACCACATCCAATTCATTAAGATCGAAAAAAATAATTTTTTGTCTGATTTGATGGAAGCTTTATACAAAGAACATATTCAGTCTATCATTATTGAAGGAGGTCGCTTTACCTTACAGCAATTTATTGATGCCGGTCTCTGGGACGAAGCTATCGTTATTAAAAATGAAAATCTGAAACTGGAAAACGGGACAAAAGCTCCGGAATTTACTCAGAATCCTTACAAAACAAAAAACTATAGGGATAATACCATTTCTTTTTTTCAATCAAAACAAAACAACTTTATCACTTTGGAATGAAATAATTTATTTACCTTAGTAATATCCAAAAAAATATTATCATGAAAAATGTAAAGAAAGTTTCAAGACAAAGTTTAAAAAAAGTACAGGGAGGTATAGCACCTGAATGTTGTTCGTTTTATCCGCCTTCATTACAACACTGTTGTGCAACCCCATCAAGTATGAGTTGTCCACCACCTTGGGCAGACGGATCATTCCCATGCTAATAATGTGAAACCGTACAAATTAATCAAACTAAAAATAGTATCATGAAAAATTCAAAAAAACTATCCAGAGCAGGATTAAAAACAATCCAGGGAGGTGCTGTTTTTGTAACATGTACATTGCCTAATGGACAACCAACAAGATGTAGAGATAGATGTCCTCAGGATTTCTGTGGCCCTACAAGCTATATGTGTCTGATTCCAATGGACCTTTGCGGAGATGGAATTTAAGAAAAATTTTTACATTCAAAATGATATAAGCCGTCAAAATTTGACGGCTTATACTTTTTTAAATACAAACTATTGATACTTTTACTAGTTTTGCAAAAATTAATAATAATGTACAAATACTTTTCTATTCTTTTCTTGAGCTTAGTCTCTTTCATCAAAGCCCAAGAATGGAAATTTTTAACCCCTGTAAAATCTTTTTCCACCATCACTAATCTGGAGGTTACACCCGATCAAACATTATACATGCTTGATCAGTCTGAATATGGAATCGTAGCATCTTCAAAGGATGGAGGGAAAACCTGGAAAAAGCTCTTCAGAAATGAAATATACAGAGATATTCAAATGCTCAATAATAATCTTGGATTTGTTTTAACACAAACTGGAATTTATAAAACTACAAATGGATTTAAGACTTCTGTTTACAAATCAGCCAATGCTGCTTTTTTAAGAAGTTTTTATTTTGTAAATGAATCTGTAGGTTTTCTTGGTGGGAATTCAGGTGTTATATACAAAACATTAAATTCAGGAGATTCATTCTCTTTTGTTTCATTACCGGAACAAAGTAATATTAATGATATCTTTTTTATAGACGAGAATATCGGGTTTGTGTGCGCCACTAATGGAAAAGTCTATAAAACAATAAACCAGGGAGCAAACTGGACTGCTACAAGTTTAAGTACAACCAGCATCAATAAAATTCTTTTTATTAACAGTACAGATGCATTTATTGTAGGAAATAACGGTAAACTCTTTAAAACAAATGATCAAGGTGCAAACTGGTCTCCTGTAAGTATTTCAGCAACTTATAATTTAAATGATATAAAATTGTACTCCAACCAGCTTTATATTGTTGGCGATGACAATAGACTGTATAAGTCTCCAGATATGGGACAAAACTGGACGAATCAAAGATTAATTAATACTTATCCTTACTTCGACCTTAATTCCATTGGCATTATCAATGGTAATATGATCGTTGGAGGTAAATCAAACATTTACAAATCTACTGATACAACCAACTGGAGCTTATTAGTTCCTGGGGTTTATCCTTCCGAGTTAAAAAGCATTTCTTTTGCAAATGACAACCAGGGAACTATCGTAGGAAGCGGATCTACCGGATTATACAGTGTTGTTTACCGTACAACTGACGGTGGGCACACTTGGATTAATCAAGCAGCAACATTTACATTGAATGCTTTTAAAGGGGTACAATTAAAAGAAAACGGAAAAGGTATTCTTGTTGGGAATGGAAATTATTCTTTAACATCAAATTTTGGTCAAACATGGAATAGTTCCAGTTCAACCAATCCAGCAATATATCCTTCTGCATTCTGGATTAAAGATAATGGAGATGTCTTATTAGGTACTGCATCACCTTATATAAGCCCTCCAAATGGAATACACTTCATATCACCCCCCTCAACCGCTTCCCAATTTACCGAAATGGGAAAAATAGAATCCATTCAGTTCTATAACGATATGATTGGCTATGCAGGCGGCTCCCAAAAACTGTATAAAACTACGGACGGGGGAATTACCTGGAATTCTATTTTCGAAGCAACAGGTTATCTAAATTCTGTCAATGTAATTAGTGCTTCTAAAATTTCTATAACAGCCAATTATGGAAAAGCATATATGAGTAATAATTCAGGAGCAACATGGGTAGAAACTACAAATTCTGTTTCTTCTAAATATTATTTTGTCAATGAAAATCTAGGCTATTATTATGGCTCTAATAACGCTCTCTACAGAACTACAGACGGAGGTGCTACCTCACAACTTGTTGTTTCTGCTGCAAGCAATGAAGATTTAGATCTTGTAAGTATTAATGCTTATAAATATTTTAATAACAAAGTTATAGTTGTAGGAAATTATTCAGATATCTATATCGTTGATTTTTCGAATACAGCCTTAGCAACCCATGAAAATGATATTGTAAACAAAAATGACTCACAACTGTTATTATATCCCAACCCTACTACATCATCAGTTTTCTTTAAAACACCAGTGACTTTAGATAAAGTTCAGGTTTATGATACAAATGGAAAAACAGTTCAATTTAATAAAGAAAATAACGGCATCAATATATCACATTTGCCACAAGGAGTTTACTTTGTCAAATTTGAATCCAATGGAAAATGGTTTACCCAAAAAATAATAAAAAAATAAAAATAATGAAGAAGCTGTCGGAATTCCGACAGCTTCTTTACCAATAAAGGTGCAAGTTTATAAAGCATTTAATACTTTTGCATAAATAAAGCCGGAATACAAATGACGTTTGAATACAAAACCATTGATAAACCCATAGAAAACACCTTATTAAAAGAAAAAGGAAGCAAATTTATCGGATTTGCCTTTCCGGTTACCAATGAAAAGGAATTAAAAGCTGCATTGGAAAAAATCAGGGAAGAACATCCAAAAGCAACACACCACTGCTATGCTTTCAGAATGGGATTGAATGGGGAAAATTACCGTGCTAATGATGATGGTGAACCTTCTGGAAGTGCAGGACTTCCCATTTACAATCAACTCTTAGCAAACGAAATAACCAATGTTCTTGTTATTTCAGTTCGTTATTATGGTGGAACCAAACTAGGCGTTTCAGGTTTAGTAAAAGCCTATAAAGAATCTGCAAAGATTACATTAGAAGAAGCCAGTATCATTACTAGAGAACTGGAAACTGAAATTGAAATCCAATTCAACTTCAATCAACAAAACACCATCTTTACCCTGCTTTCAAAGTTTGATGCCAAGGTTGTTAATTTTGATGCGAATGAAAACTGCATCCTTACCGCCTCATTAAAACTGGCACAAAAAGAAAGCATCTCAGAAAAATTATCTGAGATGCAATATGTTTCATTTGAATTTAATGATTAATCTCTTCTTCCACCGAGAAGTAAAGACCCCCAGTAAAGAAGCTGAGCTAAAGATCCTAAAGCTGCCACAACATAAGTTCTTGCTGCCCACTTTAAACTATCCTGAACTCCTACAAATTCTTCAGCAGTTACAGTACCCGTATCTTTAAGCCATTTCATTGCTCTGTTACTTGCGTCATATTCTACCGGCAATGTTACAAAAGCAAACAAAGTGGTAACTGCAAACATTGCTACCCCAATGGCCAGAATCGCTGTATTTCCGTTAGGATTCTCTATTGTTCTGGTAGCTGCCATTATCGCAATACCTGCAATGAGAACAAATTGCATCAGATTGGAACTTATATTAACAACAGGAACCAGCTTTGAACGTAAGTTCAGCATTGAGTATCCTACTGCGTGTTGTACGGCATGTCCGCATTCGTGAGCTGCTACAGCAGCAGCAGCAGCATTCCTCTGCATGTAAACACTTTCGGAAAGATTCACTGTTTTATCTGCCGGATTATAGTGGTCCGTTAGCTGTCCGGGAACTGATATTACCTGAACATCATTAATCCCGTTATCTCTCAACATTTTTTCCGCTACTTCTTTTCCCGAAAGACCATTTCGAAGATGTACGTTGGAATAATATTCAAATTTTGATTTCAACCTGGATGAAACCCACCAGCTCACCAGCATTGAAATACCAATAATGATATAATAACCCATCATTTTATTTAGATTTTGTGTTCAATTTTTAACCATAATGATATAAAAACTGTGCCAAAGTATACGATATTATTATTTATATTTGTCCCTAAATTACCATCAAAAGTTATGTCTAAGGTTTCAATTATTGAAGTAAAAACAGCAGATCATCTCAAGCAATTCGTAAAATTTCCGATGGATTTATATAAGAATAATCCATACTATGTTCCATCCTTTATTAAAGATGAAATGAAAATTTGGGACGCAAAAGAAAATCCTGCATTACAATATTCCGAATCCAAACAATTTCTAGCCATAAAAGACAACAAAATAACAGGAAGAATTGCTGTAATTATTAACCATAAAGAAGAAAAAGAATTAGGCATCAAAAAAGTACGATTTGGCTGGATAGACTTCATTAATGATCCGGAAGTTTCCAAAGCTTTAATCCAAACTGCAATTGATTACGCCAAGGAACATAATATTGATATGATCGAAGGCCCAATGGGCTTCACCAATCTGGACAAAGCAGGTATGTTGACGATGGGATTTGATAAACTGGCTACTATGATTGGAATTTATAATCATGCCTATTATCCGGAACATCTTGAAAGCCTTGGATTAATAAAAGAAAAAGAATGGGTAGAATATGAAATGAATTTTCCAAAAGTACTGCCTGAAAAAGTAGAGAAATTCAGCGGATTGATTGCTCAAAAATATAAACTTAGTGTTCTTAAATTCAAATCAAAAGAAGAAATTCTTCCTTATGTAGAACCTATGTTTAAACTATTGGATGAAACGTATAAACATCTTTCCACTTACACCCCAATTTCGGACGAACAGATCAAAACCTACAAAGAAAAATACTTCCCTCTTATCGATAAGAACTATGTTATCTGCGTGGTAGACGAAAACCAGCAACTGGTTTCTTTTGCCATTACCATGCCGTCCTACTCAAAGGCTTTACAGAAGTCAAAAGGCAAACTATTTCCTTTTGGATGGTGGCATTTTTTACAGGCTGCCAAGAAAAATGACCGTGCTAATTTTTATCTTATCGGAATTCATCCTGAATATCAGAGACGTGGAGTAACCGCTATCATTTTCAAGGAAATCTTTGTCCGATTTACAAGTATGGGAATTAATTTTGCTGAAACCAACCCTGAACTTGAAGAAAACAAAAGTGTACAGCTTTTATGGCAGGACTACAATCCTGTGAATCATAAGAGAAGAAGAACATACTCACTTGTGATAAATGATAAATAACGAGTGGGTACAATCTCACTCATCCACTCTAAAATTCTCCCTCAAATATTTTCACCCCATGAAGCCACAACTTATCATTTTCGCTGTTTTAATTGCTGGATTTATTGCTTACAATTTCTTTTTCCAATCGCAGGACAACCGAACAAATACAGTGATTAACATTGTTTTTGCAAGTCTTCTTTTTGGATATATTGCATTCATGGCCTACTCTCTTCTTAAAAAAATGAAGAAATAATTTGTTATTTTTATTGATTCTAAATTGTAACTTTTCTCTATTTTCACCCTACTTTTAAGCTGATAAATTTCATGCTTTCTTGTTTATTCGTTAAATTTGCAAATTGAGATAATAATGCAAAAATGAATTTACCTGAAAGTTATATTCCAATCCTTATCCAGGCAGGTGTAGCAGTAGGATTTGTCGCTGTTTCATTGCTTGGGGCACATTTCTTAGGTCCAAAGCAGAAAAAAGGAGATTCTGTAAAAAACCAGAGTTGGGAATGTGGGGTTCCTAGTGAAGGAAACGCAAGAACACCGTTTTCTATCAAGTACTTCCTGACTGCGGTATTGTTCGTACTATTCGATATTGAAATCGTATTCTTTTATCCTTATGCGGTAAACTTCAGAGAATTCGGTATGGAAGGATTCCTGGCTGTGCTTACGTTCGTTGCGATCTTCTTCGTGGCGTTTTTCTATGTTTGGAAGCGTGGTGCACTAGATTGGGATAAATAGAGCAATTATAAATTTTAAATTAAAAATTTTAGATGGTGATTTTAAATTAAACCAATCGTATTAATTTAAAATCTAAAATTTAAAATCTAAAATCATCTACAAGATGTCAGATAAAAAACCAGTAATAAAAACAGATGCACCTGCTCCCGAAGGTTATGAAGGAGAAGGGTTTTTCGCAACAAAACTGAGCAGTGTAATCGGGATGGCAAGAAAGTTTTCACTTTGGCCATTACCGTTTGCAACCTCTTGTTGTGGTATTGAGTTTATGGCTACCCTGAACCCTACTTACGATGCTTCAAGATTTGGTATGGAAAGAAACTCTTTCTCTCCAAGACAAGCAGATATGCTGATGGTTTGCGGAACTATATCAAAGAAATTAGGACCAGTCCTAAAAGAAGTATATACTCAGATGGCGGAGCCGAAATGGGTAGTAGCTGTTGGGGCCTGTGCCTCCAGCGGAGGTATTTTTGATAGCTATTCCGTACTTCAGGGAATTGATAAAATTATTCCGGTAGATGTTTATGTTCCTGGATGTCCTCCAAGACCTGAACAGATTATTGAAGGAGTAATGCAGGTACAAGCTCTTGCAGAAAGCGAAAGCATCAGAAGAAGAGACATGCCTGAATATCAGAAATTATTAGATTCTTACAACATAAGCAACTAAACGGAAATGACAAACGAATTTGTATTAGAAGCAATCACCAGAGAATTTCCGGAATCTGTTATTTCAAGTTCAGAGCCTTATGGAATGTTGACCATTGAAGTAAAGAAAGAAGATATCAAGAAAATCATTCACTATCTTAAAGATTCATCATTGGAATTTAACTTCCTTACAGATATCTGTGGTATTCATTATCCTGAATTCCCTGAAAAGGAAATTGGTGTTGTATACCATTTACATAATATGATGGCCAACTTCAGATTACGTCTGAAGATCTTTATGTCCAGAGAAAACATTGAAGTAGACTCACTTGTTGAGCTATATGCAGGAGCCAACTGGATGGAAAGAGAAACGTATGATTTCTATGGGATTAAATTTAAAGGACACCCGGATCTTAGACCTATTTTGAATATGGAAGATCTTGGATACCACCCAATGTTGAAAGAATATCGCCTTGAAGACGGTACAAGAACCGACAAGGATGATAATATGTTCGGAAGATAAATAAATTTGAAATTGGATATTTGAGATTTGAAGTTAACAATTCAAATTTCAAATCTCAAATCTAAATATATTATGAAAGATAACTCATTATCTAATATACTAAACCAATACGAAAGTAAGGAACAGATTGATGGACAATTATACACCCTCAATTTAGGACCTACCCACCCTGCCACTCACGGGATTTTCCAGAATATCTTAACGATGGACGGAGAAAGAATCCTTCATGCTGAGCAAACGGTAGGATATATCCACAGAGCATTTGAGAAAATTTCCGAAAGAAGAAACTATTCTCAGATCACTACCCTTACCGACCGTATGAATTATTGTTCTGCCCCTATCAACAATTTAGGTTGGCACATGACAGTAGAGAAGCTGATTGGCATTGAAGTTCCAAAACGTGTAGACTATATGCGTGTTATCTTAATGGAACTGGCAAGAATCGGTGACCATCTGATCTGTAACGGGGTAACCGGAATGGACTCAGGAGCGATTACAGGTCTTACTTATATGTTTATCGAAAGAGAACGTATTTATGATATGTATGAGCAGATCTGTGGGGCAAGGATGACTACTAACATGGGAAGAATCGGAGGATTTGAAAGAGATTTCACTACTAAGTTCCATGAGTTATTGAAAGACTTCTTAAAGACTTTCCCACCAAGATTCAAAGAATTCTGTACACTATTGGAAAGAAACAGAATTTTCATGGACAGAACCATCGGTACAGGAGCTATTTCTGCCGAAAGAGCATTAAGCTACGGTTTCACTGGTCCAAACTTACGTGCAGCAGGTGTAGATTACGATGTGAGAGTTGCACAGCCTTATTCTTCATACGAAGATTTCGACTTCATTATTCCTGTTGGGACTTCAGGAGATACTTACGACCGTTTCATGGTTCGTCAACAAGAAATCTGGGAATCAATTAAAATTATTAAACAGGCTTACGAAAACCTTCCGGAAGGACCATTCCACGCGGATGTTCCTGATTTCTATCTTCCTGAAAAGGCAGATGTATATCAGAAAATGGAAGCGCTGATCTATCACTTCAAAATTGTAATGGGAGAAACTGATGTACCGAAGGGAGAAGTTTACCATGCGGTAGAAGGAGGAAACGGAGAATTAGGTTTCTATCTTGTGAGTGACGGAGGAAGAAGCCCTTACAGACTTCACTTCAGAAGACCATGTTTCATCTACTATCAGGCATACCCTGAAATGATTACAGGTTCTGTTATTTCAGATGCCATTGTAACGATGTGTAGTATGAATATTATTGCGGGAGAATTAGACGCATAACTGGGATTATAAATTTTGAATTATAAATTATAAATTGATTTTAGACCGTTATTCATTTAGAATTTAAAATCTAAAATCTAAAATTTCAAAAATGAGCGAAACAATAGCTTTTAAACCGGAAAGTTTAGCACAGGTACACAAAATTATCGCAAGATATCCTGAAGGAAGACAAAAATCTGCTCTTCTTCCTGTACTTCACTTGGCACAGAAAGAATTCGGAGGATGGTTAGATGTTCCTGTGATGGATTATGTTGCCGGACTATTAAGTATCAAACCGATCGAAGTATATGAAGTGGCTACTTTCTATACCATGTTCAACATGAAGCCGGTAGGTAAATATGTGTTGGAGGTTTGCAGAACAGGACCTTGTATGGTTTGTGGAAGCGAAAAAATCCTTGACCATATCAGAACGAAACTGAACATTAAGGACGGAGAAACTACTGAAGACGGTATGTTCACCTTAAAACCTGCTGAATGTCTTGGAGCATGCGGATATGCACCCATGTTACAGCTTGGAAAGTTCTTTCATGAAAATTTAACGATAGAAAAAGTAGACGAAATCCTTGAGCTTTGCAGACAGGGGCAGGTTGCTTTAGACTAATAGAAATTTTAAATTCTACATTTTAGATTTTAAATTATTCACTTAACGTTTAATACTAATTAATGCAGGAAGCCAAAAGCTGATTGCAATAAGCAAATAACAATGAGTAAAAAACTTTTACTTAAAGACGCACATATAGAAGGTATTCGCTACTTTGAAACATACCGTAAACAGGGAGGTTACACTGCAGCTGAAAAGGCCTTGAAGATGACTCCTGACGAAATTCTTGAAGAGGTAAAAGCATCAGGATTAAGAGGACGTGGTGGAGCTGGATTCCCAACAGGGATGAAATGGAGCTTTTTGGCAAAACCAGAAGGCGTCCCAAGACACCTTGTCGTAAATGCGGATGAATCTGAGCCCGGGACATTCAAGGACAGATATTTGATGGAGTTCCTTCCTCACCTATTGATTGAAGGAATGCTAATTTCATCTTACTGTTTAGGTTCAAACACTTCTTATATCTACATCCGTGGAGAATATTCATGGATTCCGGATATCCTTGAAGAAGCTATTGAAGAAGCTAAAGCAGCAGGATTTTTAGGTAAAAATATTTTAGGAACAGGTTTCGATCTTGAAATCTATGTACAGAGAGGTGGTGGAGCATACATCTGCGGTGAAGAAACTGCATTGCTTGAATCCCTTGAAGGAAAAAGAGGTAACCCAAGATTAAAACCGCCATTCCCTGCCGTAAAAGGTCTTTGGGAGAGACCAACCGTAGTAAATAACGTTGAGTCTATCGCAGCAATTGTTCCAATCATTGATATTACAGGTGCTGAGTATGCTAAAATTGGTGTAGGTAGATCTACAGGAACGAAATTAATTTCTGCTTGTGGAAACATCAACAAACCGGGTGTATACGAAATCGATATGACCATCACCGTAGAAGAATTCATTTATTCTGATGAATATTGCGGTGGTATTAAAGACGGAAAAAGATTAAAGGCTTGTATTCCTGGAGGAAGTTCTGTTCCAATCGTTCCAGCAAACTTATTGTTGAGAACAGTGAACGGAGAACCAAGATATATGAATTACGAATCATTAGCTGATGGTGGTTTTGCTACCGGAACAATGATGGGTTCAGGAGGCTTCATTGTATTGGATGAAGACCAGTGTATTGTAGATCACACAATGACTTTAGCAAGATTCTACAACCATGAAAGTTGTGGACAATGTACACCTTGCCGTGAAGGTACAGGATGGATGTACAAAATACTGAAGAAAATTGAGAAAGGAGAAGGAAAAATGGAAGATATCGATCTACTTTGGGATATCCAGAGAAAAATCGAAGGAAACACGATCTGTCCATTAGGAGATGCAGCGGCTTGGCCTGTTGCAGCAGCGATTCGTCACTTCAGAGATGAATTTGAGTGGCATGTGAAAAACCCTGAGTTATCTCAGACCCAAAATTATGGATTGGCACATTATGCAGATCCTATTCCGGCTGTTGAAAAGAATGCATAGTTGAAATGAAAAGATTGTTTGTTGTCGGCTTAATGATGTCGAGTTTTGTTTTCGGACAAAAAAAAGATTCTCTACTAGTAGAAAATAATGCAGACCTGTTTAAAGCTCCTGTTTCTAAAAAACCTGAGCCTTTAAGCAAAAAAGGACAAATGTTCTTTTTTTACGGGTGGAACAGAGCGGCATTCAGTAATTCTGACATCCGTTTTAAAGGAAATGGATATGATTTCCAACTGAATAATGTAACTGCTCAGGATAGACCTACAAAATTTGGACTTGTTTATTTTGATCCAAGCTGGTTTACGGTAACGCAGTATAATTTCAGAATAGGATATTTTATTAAAGATAATTTAGCACTTGTTTTAGGGATTGATCACATGAAATATGTGATGGATCAAGATCAAACCGTTAACTTTAAAGGACATATTTCAGATCCTGAATATGCAGCCATGGTACAAAACGGTCAGGTAAACCTGGCAGATGAGAAGTTCCTTACTTTTGAACATACAGACGGACTTAATTATGAAAACTTAGGTCTTGAAAAATACCAAAGCCTTATCAACAAGAAAAATGTTGATTTAGTTTGGTCTTATGGAGCCGGTATCGGATTTATGTTCCCAAAAAGTAATGTAAAGCTTTTTGGAAATGAAAGAAGTGACCGTTTCCACGTTGCAGGGATGGGAACTGATGTAAGAGCCAGTCTTAACTTAGTACTTTGGAACCATGTAATGGTAAGATTAGAAGGAAAAGCAGGTTATATCAATATGTGGGATATTAAAACCACATTAAATAATAAACCTGACAAAGCCCAGCAGGATTTTGTTTTCGGACAGATTATGGGGGGAATTGGATATACATTTAATACTAAGAAATATAAATAACAAAGCCTATTGCTTAACGCATAAAGCTTAAAGCATACAATATGAGCGAAGAAGTTAAAAAATTCACAATAACTATAGACGGACAAACTACTGAAGTTTTGCCTGGTACTTCTATTTTGGAGGCGGCAAGACAAATTGGTGGTAAATCTGTACCTCCTGCTATGTGCTACTACAGCAAATTAGAAACCAGTGGAGGAAGATGCAGAACTTGTCTTGTAGAAGTTTCTAAAGGATCTGAAGCAGATCCGCGTCCTATGCCTAAATTGGTAGCAAGTTGCAGAACGAATGTAATGGACGGTATGGAAGTTAAAAACCTTACTTCTGAGAAAGCTCAGGAAGGAAGAAAAGCGGTTACCGAGTTCTTATTGGTAAATCACCCGCTGGACTGTCCGGTTTGTGACCAGGCTGGTGAATGTCACCTTCAGGATCTTGGATATGAACATGGAAATCTTGAGACAAGAACAGAATTCGAAAGAAATACTTACGAAGCTGATGATCTTGGACCACACATCAAGTTGAACATGAACCGTTGTATTCTTTGTGCTAGATGTGTATTAGCTGCCAACCAATTGACGGGTGAAAGAGAACATGGTATTCTTTTCAGAGGAGATCACGCTGAAATTTCTACGTATTTAAATAAAGCTTTAGACAATGACTTCATCGGAAACGTTATCGACGTTTGTCCGGTAGGAGCATTAACAGACAGAACCTCTCGTTTTGCAAGCAGAGTATGGTTTACAAAACCAATGAATGCTACTTGTAAATGTGATAAGTGTTCAGGAAAAACTGTAGTTTGGATGAAAGGTGATGAAATCGTAAGAGTAACTGCAAGAAAAGACCAGTGGGGTGAAGTTGAAGAATTCATCTGCGATACATGCCGTTTCGAAAGAAAAGCATTATCAGACTGGAATATCGAAGGTCCTAGACATATCGACAGACACTCTGTAATTTCATTGAACCACTACGAAAAGCCGAAAGATGAGCTAAGAGTTTTAGACAATCCTATGGCTAAGGAAATCAGTGAAAAAGACGAAAAATAATTTTAATAAAGACAATTAGATTTCAGACACAAGACATCAGACTTAACCTCATATCTAGTATCTGACATCTCACATCTAAAAATCTTTAAAACAAAAATGGATTTACTTACATTTAAACTTATACTTGTACTAGCACTTTTCCTGCTTTCGTTAACGATTGCAGCCTACTCTACCTGGGCAGAAAGAAAAGTTGCCTCTATCATGCAGGATAGAATTGGTCCTAACAGAGCTGGACCTTTCGGACTATTGCAACCTCTTGCTGACGGTGGAAAATTCTTCTTCAAGGAAGACTTTACGCCTGCCAATGCAGAAAAATTCCTTTTCGTATTGGGACCGGCTTTAGTAATGTTTATTTCATTAATCACAGGAGCCGTTATTCCTTGGGGTAAAAGTTTAAATATTGCAGGTACTTCTTTTGATCTTCAGGTAGCTAATATTGACGTTGGTGTACTTTTCATCATCGGAATGGCTTCTATCGGGGTTTACGGAATTATGATCGGAGGTTGGGCTTCGAACAATAAATATTCATTATTAGGTGCTATCCGTGCTTCTTCTCAGATGATTTCTTATGAATTGGCAATGGGACTAGCGCTTCTTTCTATCATTATGATGTCTGGAAGCTTAGATTTAAAAGCAATCACGGAAAGCCAGACTACCGGAAAACTATGGGGAATTATTCCTTGGGTTTCCGGGATGAACTGGAATATTTTCTATCAGCCAATTGCTTTCCTTGTATTCTTTGTAGCCGCTTTAGCAGAAACTAACAGACACCCGTTCGATTTACCTGAGTGTGAATCTGAATTGGTAACAGGATACTCTACAGAATACTCTTCCATGAAGTTAGGTTTATATATGTTCGGGGAATACGTGAACATGTTTATTTCCAATGCTTTCATGGTTGTTCTTTTCTTTGGAGGTTACAACTATCCTGGTATTGAATGGGTAACTCAGAACTGGGGAGAAAACATTGCAGGAATCTTAAGTATCGTAGCATTCTTAACGAAGACTGTAATCGGAATTCTGATCTTCATGTGGATCAGATGGACGCTTCCAAGATTCAGATATGACCAGTTAATGCACTTAGGATGGAAAACATTAATCCCGATGGCATTGGTAAACCTATTAATTACAGGAGCTGTAATTTTAGCATTTGCAAACTAAGAAAATTTGAAAATGAGCTGATTTGAAAATTTGATAATGAAATCAAAGTTTTATCTTTAGCCTATCATATTCAATCATCAATATTAAATAATTAAGATAGCAGACAAGATTAGTCTAAAATCTGGTGTCTAACATCTAATATCTATAATTAAATGAAACTTACAAACAGATCAAAAGTTGTTTCCAATAAAGAAATGACCCTTGCTGAAAAAATCTACCTACCTGCTATTTTTACAGGGATGGGGATTACATTTAAGCATGCTGTAAGAACCGTGATAAAAGGTGCTCCCGCAGTATATTCGTATCCGGAAGTACAGAAGCCAAGAACTACCATCTGGAGAGGTCAGCACGTTTTGAAAAGAGACGAGGAAGGCAGAGAAAGATGTACTGCTTGCGGACTTTGTGCGGTAGCTTGTCCTGCAGAAGCCATTACAATGACTGCTGCTGAAAGAACTAAAGAGGAAAAAGGACTTTACAGAGAAGAAAAATATGCTTCAGTATATGAAATCAATATGCTAAGATGTATTTTCTGCGGTATGTGTGAAGAAGCTTGTCCTAAATCTGCCATCTATCTTACAGACAGATTGGTAGACGTAGAAACCAACAGAGGTTCTTTCATTTACGGAAAAGATAAATTAGTTGAAAAAATAAATGAAAGGATTGACATCACGACCAGACAATCCGAGAAACAAAAAAATGCGGTAAAATAATGGATCAGTTTTTATTTTTCTTGGTGGCGTTTTTAGCAGTGGCGAGTGCAGTTTACTTTGTATTTGCAAGAAACCCTTTATATGCTATTTTGTCATTAATTGTTACGATGTTTTCAATTGCCGGAATGTACATTCTTTTGAATGCTCAGTTCCTAGCGATTATCCAGATTATAGTGTACGCAGGTGCCATCATGGTACTTTTCCTTTACATCTTAATGATGCTTAACCTTAATAAAGCAGACGAAAGTAAGAAGGGTAATACTTTAAAATTTATTGGAGTTTTTACTGCAGGTCTTCTTTTAGTAGGAGTATTAGGAGTATTCAGAGGAGTTCAGCAAAACCAAATTGTTGTTGAGAATGTAGACAGAGGGGTTGGTCTTACTAAAAACCTGGGTAGACTTTTGTTTAATGAATATGTTTTACCGTTTGAGCTTGCTTCCATCCTGATTTTAGCAGGTATTGTAGGCGCGGTATTAATCGGTAAAAAAGATTTATAAAATTATGGGAGAAGTAAATACATTTATACAAAGCATCCCTTTGAACTACTTCATTATCCTTTGTTCAGTATTATTCTGCTTGGGAGTGATGGGCGTATTGCTTAGAAAAAATGCTATTGTGATTCTGGGCTGTGTAGAGCTTATGCTTAATTCTGTAAACCTTTTATTGGCTGCTTTTTCAGCATACAAAGGTAACGGAGACGGACAACTTTTAGTGTTCTTCATTATGGTGGTTGCTGCTGCTGAAGTAGCGGTAGGTCTGGCAATTATTGCTATGCTGTATAGAAATACCCGTTCTGTAGATGTGAGTATATTTAATAAATTAAGAGGATAAGAATGGAGAATTTAGTATATGCAATAGTACTTTTACCACTTTTAGGGTTTCTTATTAACGGTTTATTCGGAAAAAATCTTCCAAAAATATTGGTTGGATCTTTAGCAACAGCTATGGTTTTCGGATCATTCTGTATTGCTGTAAGTCTTTTCATGAATTTCAATTCTGAAAGTCAGCCTGTAATCGTAAAAGCTTTTGAATGGTTTAGAGTAAACGGGGTTCAGATCAATTTTGGATTCCAGATCGATCAGCTGTCTTTAATGATGGTAATGATCATTACGGGTATCGGTTCACTGATCCACTTATACTCTATCGGATATATGAGTCATGATAAAGGATTTTATAAGTTTTTTACTTACCTGAATCTTTTCATCTTCTCAATGTTACTTTTAGTGATGGGAAGTAACTACCTTATCCTATTCATCGGATGGGAAGGTGTAGGTCTTTGTTCTTACTTATTGATCGGATTCTGGTACACCAATGAGGAATACGGTAAAGCTGCAAGAAAAGCTTTCATCATGAACAGAATTGGTGACTTAGCATTATTGATCGGTATCTTTATGATTGCTGCTCAGACGAATGCTGTAGATTACCTTTCAGTAGCTGAAAATGCTTCAAAATTTGAATTAGACGGAACAGTGATTATCTTTATCACAGCGAGTTTATTCATCGGTGCTACCGGTAAATCGGCTCAGGTTCCATTATATACTTGGTTACCGGACGCAATGGCCGGACCAACTCCTGTTTCTGCGTTAATTCACGCAGCAACGATGGTAACAGCGGGTATCTACTTGGTAGTAAGATCAAACTTCTTATTTACTTTAGCACCAACGGTACAAGGAGGAATTTTATTAATCGGATTCTTAACTGCAGCTTTAGCAGGATTCTATGCACTACGTCAGAACGACATCAAAAAAGTATTGGCATACTCTACCGTTTCACAGCTTGGATTTATGTTCATCGCTTTAGGATTGGGAGCTTATACAACAGCTATGTTCCACGTAATGACGCACGCTTTCTTTAAAGCTTTACTATTCTTAGGGGCAGGTTCTGTAATCCACGCTATGAGCAACGAGCAAGATATGCGTTTCATGGGAGGTCTTAAAAAATACATTCCTCTTACCCATGCTACATTCCTGATCGGAACATTAGCCATCTCAGGTTTCCCTTTATTATCAGGGATGATCTCTAAAGACGAAATTTTAGTAGCAGCTTTCGCTAAAAATCCAATCTATTGGGTAATCTTATTTGTTTTAGCGGCAATGACTGCAACATATATGTTCAGACTATACTATCTGACATTCCACGGAGAGTTCAGAGGTACTGAAGAGCAAAAACACCACTTACATGAAAGCCCATCTAATATGACATTACCATTGATCGTATTGGCCATCCTTTCTGTAGTTGGAGGTTTCATCAATTTGCCACACTTCATTGGTCACGGACACTATGCTAAATTGATGGAATGGTTAAAGCCTGTTCTTACTGAACAAAGCTACAGCCAAATGGAAGCTACTCTTTCAGGAGTAGATTTCAACACTGAAATGATCTTATTAGCAGCTACAGTTCTTATGTTCTTCTCTGTATGGTTTATCGTTAGAAATACCTACGTGAAAAAGAAAAAAATGGCTGTGGCAGAAGAAAACTATACCGGATGGGAAAAGCTTTCTGCTAAGAAATTATACGTTGACGAACTTTACAACGCATTGATTGTAAAAACTGTTGAAGGATTAGGACGCGGAGGAAAGATGTTTGATAAGGGTATCTTAGACCGTTTTGTAAACTTTGTAGGTGATGGTGCTGAAGACAGCGGAAAAGCTATGAAGCGTGTTCAAAACGGAAATGTAGAGACGTATATTCTTATCATGTCTTTAGCTGTGGGAATTATATTAATTGTTAACTTTTTATTACAATAATAATGTCTTGTTTATTATTAACATTATTACTATTACCTCTAGTAGGTTCGGGATTAGTTTTTGCGTGGAAGAGTAATTCCAGCAAATATTTGGCACTAGGGATTGCATTGGTTCAAATGCTTCTTACGTTCTATATACTATCGGATTTTGATTTTACTCCGACAGTAGACAGCGTATTGCAGCACGAGATCAATTATCCGTGGTCACAATTTATGAAGAGCTCTCTTCACTTCGGTATCGATGGGATGAGCATGCTTCTTTTATTGCTGACGAACATTTTAGCGCCAATCATCATTTTATCTTCTTTCAATGAAAGTGTAAACTACAGAAATACATTCTACGGATTGATTCTGTTGATGCAATTCGGCCTTGTAGGAGTATTTACTTCTTTAGATGGATTGTTGTTCTACATTTTCTGGGAAGTCACTTTGATTCCAATTTGGTTTATTGCCGGACTTTGGGGACAAGAGAATAAAAGGTTTGAATTCACTACGAAGTTCTTCGTATATACATTCGTTGGATCTTTATTTATGTTAGCCGGATTGATCTATGTGTACAACCACTCTGCATCATTCGCTTTAACAGATCTATACAATGCACAACTGAATGAAACACAACAGACTGTGGTATTCTGGTTCATCTTCTTTGCTTTTGCCGTGAAATTACCGGTATTCCCTTTCCATACATGGCAGCCTGATACGTATACCTATTCTCCTACTCAGGGATCAATGTTGTTATCCGGTATCATGCTTAAAATGGCAGTGTATGGGGTATTGCGTTATTTACTTCCAATCACTCCACTTCCGATTGCAGGAATTTCAGGACAGATTGTAATTATCCTTGCTATTGTGGGAATTGTTCACGGAGCATTGATTGCCATCATCCAAACAGATATGAAGAGAATTATTGCTTATTCATCTTTCTCTCACGTAGGATTGATGGTAGCGGGTATCTTCGCTTCTGCAGTAGTTACTTTAAGAGGAACTTTCAATGTAGAAGGAGCTGAAGGAGCATTGGTACAAACTTTCGCTCACGGTATCAACGTGGTGGGGTTATTCTACTGTTGTGATATTTTATACAAGAGATTTAAATCAAGAGACATCAGACAAATGGGTGGTTTAGCTAAAGTAGCCCCTAAGTTTGCGGTGTTGTTCCTGATTATTATATTAGGTTCAATGGGAGTTCCATTGACGAATGGATTCATCGGAGAATTTATCCTGCTAAAATCAGTATATGATTTCAACGGAACAGCAGCAGTAATTGCTGGTCTTACGGTAATTCTTTGTGCGGTGTATTTATTGAGATTCTACGGAAAAGCAATGTTCGGAGAAGGGAATGCAGAAGTTCTAAGCACAGCAAAAGATTTATCTGGTGTAGAATTCTCTGTATTGGCTAGCATAGCGGTTTTTGTGATCTTACTTGGTATTTTCCCACAACCGGTAATCGATATGGTGAGTAGTTCAGTGAAGTTTATCTACACAGCGATGGCTAACTAAAAAATTAAAAGATTTAAAAATTAAAAAAATAAGAGATTAAAAGAGACAAAGAATAAAGAGAAAAGAACAAAGACTTTAAGAACCGGTTTTCGGATATTATTCAAACTTTCAATTTTTAACTTTATACTTTCAATTAAAATCTCACATCTCAAATCTATATTATGAGTGTTTTAATTATTGTTTTCCTAACGGCAGTTATTGCGTTATTTTCAGGAGTTTTCGAACAAGGAAAATTCGCAAGATACATTGGGATTTTGGGTTTAATCATCGCATTGTACGTAAGCTTTATGCCTGAATGTTCGTTCTTCGATCAATACAAGCATATGTATGAATACAGTGCCAATACTGCATTATTCACCAAATTATCCATTGTAACAACTTTATTGTTATTCTTCTTGGGAGGTTTTGCATTCAGCAATCACAGAAGCCACCAATCAGAATTATATGCATTGATGCTATTTGCATTATGTGGAGGAATTGTTCTTTTCGGATACCAGAACCTGGTTACCATGTTCTTAGGTGTTGAAATCCTTTCTATTCCATTATATGTAATGGCAGGTGCCAACAAAACTGATCTGAGATCAAACGAAGCTTCAATTAAATATTTCTTAATGGGTGCATTCGCAACAGGTTTCTTACTTTTTGGAATCGCATTCATCTACGGAAGCGCTGGAAGCTTTGATTTATATAAAATCCATGACTTTGGAGTAGCAAACGCTTCAAATGTAATGTTCATCTTAGGGGTATTGCTTATCCTTTGTGCATTGGCATTTAAAGTAGCATTAGCACCATTCCACATGTGGAGTCCTGATGTATATGCAGGATCACCTTCATTAATTACAGCATTCATGGCGAGTGTGGTAAAAATCTCAGGATTCTTCGCTCTATTCAGATTGATGACCATCGGATTTGCCGGAGTGACTCACGAATGGATTAATGTTTTAGGAGTATTCTTAATCATCACTTTATTGTTGGCAAACGTAATGGGTCTTGCACAGACAAATGCAAAAAGAATGTTGGCGTACTCTTCAGTATCTCATGCAGGATACATTGGATTGGTATTCTTCGGAATGACAAGCCTTTCTACTTATAACTTAGCGTTCTATTTATTCGCTTATGCTTTATCTACAGTAGGAGTGTTCATGTGTCTGATCTGGGTAGAGAAATTAAAAAGAGAAACTTCTTTCGGAGCGTTCAAAGGATTGGCAAAAACAGAACCTTTATTGGCAACAGCAGCAGCCATCTCCATGCTTTCAATGGCTGGAGTTCCGCTAACGGCTGGTTTCATGGGGAAATTTGCTTTATTCTCTCAGGCAATGAACGGAGCAGCTTTCTTGGTATTAGTAGCAGTGTTAGGTTCTGCCCTATCTATCGCTTACTATTTAAGACTGATTATCGCAATGTTCTTCTTTAAAGAATCAACATTCAAATCATCAGAAAAAGTAACACTTACTTACAATATTGTTGCAGTATTTGTAATTGTAGCAATTATCGTTCTGGGTATCTTCCCGGATCTGTTTGCAAAAGTGTTCGGACTGTAAAAAGTTATCCATACAATATCAAAAACCTTTCAGAAATCTGAAAGGTTTTTTTGTACTTCTCTATTTCTTCTCCGCTAAGGGAAATTTTGTTATTTTTAAAACTGAATACAACTAATACTCAAGAAAAAGAATTATCAAGACATGGAAGAAATAAAAGAAAACACAAACACCCCTCAAAACTCGAGTAACAAAAAGAAAAAAAGAATTATTATCATCACTTCGGTTATCGTCATTATCGCAATATTAGGCGGGTTTGTATATAAATATTTTGAAGAGAAAAAGAATAGAGAAAATGAGATTACTCTAGCTGATGACTCTGCTACAGCGGTTGATTATGCATATGGTACTTTTCTGGCTTCTGATGAAGATTATAAATATTGGGCACCTTCCATCTTTGCCACTCATGCCTATGACGAGATTGAAAAAGATTATAAAAGAGCTATCGTTAAAATTTTCATGGATAATAAATATACTGAAACCGGAGAATATTTCCTGTCGAAGATAGAGACCCGTGGAAAAAGCACATTTGCTTTTGGAAATTTTACAGGTAGTGTTCAGAAAAAACCGGATATGGCATTTTTAGTTGAAAAATCAGATTATGCCAGCAGCGCCTTATATATTATTTCTCACGATGGGAATGTTCTGTACTGGAAAGAATATTCTCAGGAACTTCCTATCATCAATTCATTTTCACAGGGAAGCAAAATCTTCATGGATAAAATGGAACTGGAACCTTCTCCCCTGGATGGCTTAATCATCAAAAATAAAAATGATAAACGGGTTGTACTCTATGATTCCAAGACCAAAAACTTTGAGAATTTTTATCAGTATACCAATGATGATATCAAAGCCGCGAGAGAAGAAGCATCCTATCGTGGTGATGAAGACATAATTGTTGCGGATAGCATCGCGCGATAAAATATCAAAAGAAGAAAGTGAAAAACCTCATCATCTTATTCTCATTTTTAACTCTTTTTTCCTGTAAGAAAGACAATCATCAAGTAATTGTTCAACCCACAGAAAATACAGGAGCTCCATCTCAGAATAACCCAACAAAATCTATAAGTCCTCCGAATCATTGGAATGGGCATTATCATTTTGAAGCCTCAAACAGAGATCAGATTAAAACGAGCTATGACATTACGATTAATTCCTTAAATGATATTTCAATCCAAATTAATGAAGATGGAGATCAAGAATCTTATTCTCATATACAGGCAGAAACGCTCAATGATGATAAAATAAAACTGATTTTCAACCCTTCATTAGAAGATGAAATGGGAATTATTTATATTGAAAAATCGGATAATATCTATTTAATTTCCGGCTATCCCATCTATTTTATTAACCCGGGAAATAATGAAATGCCTTTAATAAAAGAAAAATAAATACTTTTGGTGTATGATAAAACATGTAGTAGCTGTATTAGCCATAATTTCATTAGGGAGTTGTAACTCCAAAAAAGAAAAAAAAGACCCCCAGCCAGAAGTTGAAAAAGTAACCCTAAAAGATACTACAGCAAAACCTCAGCAAATTGTTGAAACTTCTTCTCAGGATCAGGAAGATCATTTAAAATATAATCAACTTGGATTGGCTGTAAAATCCGGAAACATTGAAGAAGCCGGAAAACTATTAAAAAACGGGGCTGATATTAACAATGCTGCAGAAGATGAATACTATGCTTATGGAGCTTTGTATATTGCCATCAATACAGGAAATGAAGCAATGGTAAAATTCCTTATAGACCATAAAGCGGATCTGAATACACAGATCAATGATGAAGGATATTCTCTTCTTATAGCAGCTATCAACTCCAAGAATGCAAATATGGTGAACCTATTGATACAATCCGGAACGAAAGTTGAAACATTTACCGATCCCGAAGGAAACAAAAAATTTATCCCTTTATTAGAAGCCACTCAAGGCAATCAACTTGAAATGATTACATTATTGCTTGAAAAAGGAGCAGATCCTCACGAAATGACTTTTGAAGGCTTGTCTGCCTATAATTACGCCAAAGAAAATAATAAAAGCATCTTTAGCTTATTCAAAAAATAGTCAATCCAAATCATGATATGACAAAGAAAACAATTCTAGCATCTCTATTCATTATTTCCCTTTTATCTTCTTGCAAGAAGAAAACGATGGAACAAAAAATAGAAAATCTTCCTCCAGCACAAACTACAGTTACAGCAGCTCCTTCTCAAGAAAACATCGCAGATATGGAAAATAATTCTTTCACTCTCAGCTGTGGTTCAGGATGTGCAGCCACTTACACAGCTGAAGAGATTTCCCAGGATAAAACTTCTGTAAAGGTAAAGTTCAAGGTGGAAAACTATATGAATGACAAATTGGAGGAAACCAATGAAGAAACCTATCTTTTTTACTACAGCAACACCGGGGAAATTGATAAAATCATCAATGAGGAAACCCAAAAGAACATTCTGGATGAATATATCCTCAATGCTCAGGAATCATTCAAAGAATTTGCAGCTTCACTCATTAAAGATAAGAAGGTTGAAATTCCACAATCAAAGGAACAGAACAACTCTGCCAATACAAAATACAGGATATCTGCTTTACCTTTCGATCATGAGGATTATTATTCCACATGTTATGTAAAATTTGATGAAAAAGAATGTGCAAATAGATATCCACGGTATTCTTATCCTGAAAACAAAAATATTCTTGAGGAATATGGGATCAAAGATACTCCCACCAGCTTCTTCATGCTTCCCAAAATCAATAACCTGCAGCCTTTTATTCTTGGGTATACGGATTCTGATGTGGAAGGTTACGACCTGATAGTGGCTACAAAAAACAAAGTGATTTCATCATTGCAGATTGCAGAATTTGACGGTGAGACAGTCAACGACTTCATCATTACCAAGAATTTTGAGATTGAACTCTACACAAGAAAAAATACCACTGAAAAAAGGATATTGAAAAAGAAATATAAAATACAGCCAGACGGCAAGCTTAAACAAGCGTTATAATATACCGCAAAGAAGCCTTACAATTTTATTCAATTATTCTTCGAAAGATAATCTCACTGCAAACATTTTTAAAAAGTAAATCAGAACCATTCAATGTTATATACATTTTGACTATTTCTTCAAAAAAACTGAACAAAATAACTATAAAGAATCATTTTCACAAATCTGAAACACAATTGGAAATACTCTTTTTTTCATAACTTTACTCTAAATTTCAGCAATTGACCAATCTTTACAAAAAAGACTCTCCCTTTCAGGTTTATATATCATTCAAAAAATATTTGGATGTGTTGGAGCATATCCGTTATAATGACCGCCTGGAATATAGGGCTAATTACGCTGAATCTCTCATTGAGAAAACAAAGAATTTTAAGGAACTGAAAGATGGCTTTCAGGACATTAGTCTTTTGGAAAAAAATGAAGACCTCATCAGATTACTTCTTGCTGACCTCTTCCCTACCGGACTTACCAATAATGAAATAAAAGCGGCAAGTATTCCTCTTTCCAATATCACCTTCAATTATACCGAAAGATTTAAAGGAATACTGAAAGATGCAGGAAAAGACTTTGAGATCGAACTCAGAAATATTAATGATAATGAATTTTATGTATTCTGTTGCTGCCTGATTCTTCAGTCTTATTTTAAAAAGGATATTAAAAGCACTATTCCTTTTTATTATGATATTCCCAATAAACAGGGAATCATGAAACATTATAAAATTACAGTAAATTCAGATTTTACTGAAATTTTTCCTACAGAAGAAGCCAAAATCCCTTCTGATGACACTCTGGATATGCTGTTGGAAAATCTGGATGATTTTAAACTGTGGAAAAAATATTTTCCCTCACAATCTTGGATACTGAAAGGATTTACTATTATTTCACTGGTAGACTGTACGTCTGAAGTAGCACTTTCTGACCTGAAATCAAGCATGATTGAGATTGATCCCGAAGATTTGAATCCCAATGAAAATCTGACTGAAATTTTCAAATCCTATTTTGATGTTCCGGAACTCAGCTTCGGACTGATGACCTTTAACAAAAAAGAGCAGAAACTGGATAAACTTCCTATTTATGAGAGTCTTCTGACCAATCATATTCTGGATTTCTGGATCAACGCTTTTGACGAAGATACGCGTAAGAGTACGTTTAATAATTTAAATCACAATTCAAAACCCGTTGTTGTTTCCAATGTAAACAACCTGGATGAAAATGTAAAACAACTTCCTTCCTTTAGCATTTTAAAGGATAATAACGTTAACAGTTTCATGGTAATTCCTATCATGAAAGATGCTGAACTTCTTGCAATCATGGAGTTCACTTCTCCTATTACCGGAAGTTTCAATGGCTTAAAACTAAAGAAGCTGGAGTTTTTTTCAGATATGATTCTTTTCTCTCTGAGCAGGTTCTATTTTGAAAAAAATTACCAGATAGAAGCTATTATCCAGCGTGAATATACTACTATCCACGATAGTGTAGTCTGGAAATTCAGGAATGAAGCTGAAAAGTACTTTACCGCATCACTGGGGAAAAAAATATATACTTTAAAACAGATTTCTTTTAAAAATCTCACTCCGCTATTCGGGGTTTCTGATATCCGTTCTTCTTCAGAGAAGCGTTTTAATCTGATGCTTCAGGATCTTAATCAGCAGATTGAATGGCTGAATGAAATTTTTGTACTCACAAATTCCGATTCAGAAAAATTTTTACTGGCACTGGATATTTTTGAGAATGAATTAAACAATGAAATCAAAGCGGATACAGAACAGCGTTTTCAAAGATTATTAAGGGAAGAAATTCATCCTTTTTTACAGGGAAAATTGGAAGTAAGAAGCTCCAGAGAAATAAAAGCAAAGATTAAAGATTATTTTTCACACATCTTTGCACCTACAGATCTGTTTTATCATCACAGAAAAAACCTGGATGATTCTATCACACTGGTCAACCGAAAGCTGGCAGATTTACTGGACGAAAGCCAGATAAAAGCGCAGGAAATTTTTCCGCACTACTATGAGAGATTTAAGTCTGATGGTGTGGAGCATAATCTGTACATTGGATCTACCATCGCTCCTGAGCTGCACTATACCTCAAAAGTTGTCCACAAACTGAGATACTGGCAGTTGAAAACCATCTGTAAAATGGAACTGGAGTTTCAGTCGTTCAAAAAAAATCTTCCTGTACAGCTGGATATTGCCTCACTGATTTTTGTGTATAATGAAAAAATAGACATCCGTTTCCGAATGGATGAAAAGCGCTTTGATGTAGACGGAGCCTATAATTCCTACTACGAGATCATTAAAAAACGTTTGGATAAAGCGCATGTGAAAGATTCTTCAGAACGCATCACCGCTCCCGGAAAAATCACCATCGTGTATTTCGGAATGGAAAATCAAAAAGAATACCTTGACTACATTTCCAAACTTCAGAAAAAAGGAGTTCTACAAAATGATATAGAATTCCTAAAGGTTGAGGATCTCCAGGGAATTACGGGATTGCTGGCACTGAGGGTTTCTTTTACGCTTCCTCAGGAATAGAAATCAATTTTTAATCCACAAAATAAGTATCCGGCTTCTCCAGCTCACCTTGAGAGATTCCTGCCTGTTCAAAAATAGAAAACTCAATTGTGCGGCAAATACTGTTCAGGGCAAGGTCATTTTCTTCTTCACCAAAAGGCTCACCAATCTCCTGAATAATAGCATCAAGAGCGATAAAGGTATAGCTGATTAACAAAACAATTAAAGGCATCATCCACCCCAAAGAATCTACTAATCCGAAAGGAAGCCAGAAGCAGTAAAGATATACAGTACGATGTAGAAGAACGCTGTAAGCAAATGGTAACGGAGTGTTATAAATTCTCTCACATCCACCAGAAATATTAGAAAACTGATTCAGCTGATGATCCATAGAAGTCATCACAATGGTATCAATATTTCCTTTTTTATTCTGTTCGTTAAGCCAGTCTGCAATAAATCCAAGAATAATACTTGGAATAAATTTTTTATTCTTCACCTGTTCCAGTTGTATAGGAGAAAGAAGTCTCTCAAGATGTTCTGTTCCGGATTTAGCTCTCAACTGGAAGTTAAGCGACCAGGAAAATGCAGAGATTAATTTAATGATTTTCTCTTTTTCTTCTTTAGCATCGGGAGAAGAATCATTGACTAGGGATAAAATCTGTCTCGTCAAAGATCTGGTTTCAATAACAAGAAGTCCCCAAAGTTTTCGCCCTTCCCAGAAACGGTCATAGCTCGCAGAATTACAGAACCCCATAAATATAGCAAGAGCCAGTCCTATCAATGTAAAAATCGTAGGATTCAAATGTACTTTATAATCAAAGATTCTCCCTTTGAAAATATAGATAGCCAAGGAAAACAGCGTGATGATGCTAAGCTGAACAACAATTTTCTTTAATACAGAGCCTCTCCATATAAATAACATTTTCAGCCAATTCGTTCGCTGTCTGACTATCATCTGTATGTATTTTTAATTAAAGACTAAGAAATGCGTACCCAAAAGATAAAACGGAAATAATAATTCCTGCCATAAATATCTTATAAGTAATGGATAAAAGCTTATACTTTCTGTCTAGCACCTTTCCAAGATAATACAGATCCTTCACCATAGAATCATAAATATAATCCCTGTCTTTGATGAGATCTCTCATTGCATTATGATAATCATCAAACAACATCTGCTGAAAATTCCCGAAGAACAGTAGATTCACTTTTCTGTTGGAAACATCCTGATTGGTAAACGTAGTCTTCGTTACATTTGGCTTTGTAGACAGAATCGCAAATATAATGGTGAGAACACTGGATAATAGCAATATAAAACTCGGCAAGATCAGGTGAGAGTTTTTAGGAGCATCCAGCTTTGGCACCAGTACCGAAAGACACACGGAAATAATAATCGCATTTACAGACAGCAGGATATTCGCTTTACTGTCTGCAATATCACTTAGTCTTGTATGGTTGTTCAGCGTTACCCTGAATAAGGTATCCACACTTCTGTCTGATTTTTCTTTATCTTTTTTGTTATCAGATTTAGTATCCGTATTCTCTTTTTTCTCTTCTTCTTTTCCCAGCTTCTTCTCGATCTTCTTGATATTTTTCTTTTTTAAAGGTTCCCAATTTTCTTTAGCATAATCGGTATAAAAAGTATGCTTGTTTTTAAGCATATCCAGATTTCCCGCATTCCATTCTTCATTAGAGAAGCATCTTACATTGGTAAGTTCCCATTCTTTTCTTAACGCATCAGAAATATCATTGTAATCATGACCGGCAAAATGGCTGAAGTCAGCATCTTTTACAATTTTCTCCAGTAAATTCTGAGGAACATAGGTAATTTTAGTCGCCAGAATCAGTTTCTCCACATCTGAGATATAGCTTTCCGGATAATTTTCCTGATGAAGAAAGTTCTTCATAATCTCTACTCCCCTTTCTTCATGGTTCATGGCACATTCTATATATCCTGTATCATGAAACCATAAGGCCACAAGAACTTTTTCCTGATCTTCTTCAGAAACAGGGGTATGCTTCATAATCTCCTCGGCTTTATTCACCGTATAGGCAGTATGAATAAAATTATGATAAAAATATACTGAAGATAACTTATCTTTGAATAAGATTTCAACATAATTTTTAGCGTTGTCTAGAATGTTCATTCCTGAATTTTTGTTAATGTAAATTTATGAATTTATCCTTTAAAACTCATCTAAAAAATACTTCTATTGTTCTGAGAACAGTAATGTCTGCCGGAGTGATGTATTCCTGCGCAACATATAACGTACAAAAAGGCAAAAACTTATTCGAAGTAAAAGATTCTGAGATAAAATCTGAAAATGATTTTAAAATTTTCCTGATTGGAGATGCCGGAAATGCAGATGAACCACAAGCACAGAAAACTCTGAATTTACTTAAAGGCAAGCTGGATTCCGCAGACAGCAACTCTATGCTGATCTTTCTTGGAGATAACATCTATCCCAGCGGAATGCCCAAGGAATCTGATAAAGGCTATGCTTTAGCCAAACAAAAACTGGAAGACCAGCTTGCCATTACTAAAAATTTTAAAGGGAAAACTCTTGTCATCCCTGGAAACCATGATTGGTATAGTGGCTTGAGCGGATTAAACGCTCAGGAATCATTGGTAAAAAAATATTTTGATGATAAAAAGGCCTTCCTACCTAAAAATGGCTGTCCTATTGATGACATCAGCATCACTAAAGATATTAAACTGATCGCCATTGATACGGAATGGGCAATTACCAACTGGGACAACTATCCCGGAATTAATAAAAACTGCAACATCAAAACCCGTGAAGACTTTTACACAGAATTTAAAGATCTTATCATTAAGAATCAGGGTAAAAAAATTATTGTTGCCTTACATCATCCGATCATCAGCAGTGGAACCCACGCAGGATTTCATTCAGCAAAGTCGCACCTTTTTCCTCTGAAAAGTAAAATACCGGTACCGGGAGTGGCAAGCCTTATTAATATTCTTAGAAGCTCTTCAGGAATCAGCCCGGCAGATATTAACAATCAGCACTATACAGAGCTAGCCAACAGACTGAAAAGTATTGTGCAGGATAAAGATAATGTCATCTTCGTTTCCGGGCATGACCATAATTTACAGTATCATGAAGAAGAAAATATAAGACAGATCATCAGTGGTGCAGGTTCTAAAACAGATCCTTCTACCATTACTGAAAAAACAGACTTTTCCTATGGTGGAAACGGTTTTGCCGTCCTTAATCTCAGAAAAGATCAGAGTACCGATGTGGAATTTTTTTCCACAAAGGATGCTAAGCTTCAGAAATTATCACAGATTTCCGTGATATCCAAGCCTGATGAATTTGTGAATAATTTTCCCAATACATTCCCAGCTACATTCTCTTCCAGCATCTATCCGGTTCAGCTCACCCAAAAAGGTGGTTTTTACCGATGGCTTTGGGGAGATCACTACAGAAACTATTACGGAATTCCTATTGAGGCCCCTACAGCCAATCTTTCTGAGCTAAATGGCGGTTATATCCCTTTCAGAGAAGGAGGAGGAAACCAATCTAACAGTTTAAGGTTAAAAGCTAATGACGGACAGGAGTTTGTGATGCGTGGAGTGAAAAAAAGTGCAGTACGGTTCCTCAACAATATGGCTTTCCAAAAAAGCACATTGGGAGAAGAACTTACCAATACTTTCCCGGAGAAATTCCTTTTGGACTTCTATACCACCAACCATCCTTTCACTCCGTTTACCATAGGAAATATGTCAGAAAAACTGAACATTTTCCATAGCAATCCGAAGTTATATTATATTCCCAAGCAGCAGGCTTTAGGAAAATATAATCAAAACTATGGTGATGAAATGTATATGATTGAAGAACGTTTTTCTTCAGATCCTAAAACATTGGCCTACCTAGATCATGCAAAAGATATCGTCTCTACTGACGATGTCCTGAAAAACCTGACCAAAAACTACAAATACTCTGTAGACAGGGAATCCTACATCAGAGCAAGATTGTTTGATATGCTGATTGGTGACTGGGACAGGCATTCAGATCAGTGGAAATGGGCAGAATATGAAAAAGGTGATAAAATTGTCTATAAACCGATTCCAAAAGACAGAGATCAGGCGTTCAGTAAATATGACGGGGCGGCATTCAGACTGATCATGAATGTTCCGGCTATCCGACACATGAAAACTTTTACAGAAGATATCAGCAGCGTAAAATGGCTGGCGATGGAACCGTATCCTATGGATCTTGTTTTTTTAAAAAGTTCTAGTCAGGAAGAATGGGAAGCTCAGGCAAAATACATTCAGGAACATCTGACCGATGCAGATATTGATGATGCATTCCACAACCTTCCTAAAGAAGTTCAGGATAGCACCGTAGCAGAGATCCAGAGAAAACTTAAAATAAGAAAAACAAAACTGCAGAAATACGCATCCGATTATTATAATGTCCTGCAGGAAAAAGTTCCTTTGGCAGGAACCGTGAACCCAGATAAGTTTGTCATTACTAAAAACGGACACTCCGTTCTTGTACAGCAATATAAATTAGGGAAAAACAAAGATAAAAACGAACTGGTTTTTGAAAAGACTTATCATGATTCAAAAACAAAAGAACTTTGGATTTATGGGCTGGAAGATGATGACATTTATGAAGTAGTAGGATCCGGCCGCCCTAAAATGAACATCAGACTGATTGGTGGCTATAACCATGATGTGTATAATGTGGCCGATGGAAGAAAAGTAAAAATCTACGACTTCGCCTCTCAAAAAAACACCTACAATGCAGGAAACACTACCAAAAATATTGCAGATGATTATGAGATAAACACCTACAATTACAAACATCCAAAATACAATGCATTTGCTGGGTATCCTAATTTGGATTATAACCCGGATGACGGCGTTATTGTTGGTGTTTTGGCTAATTATACAGTGAATAACTTCATCCGTGATCCTTTTACTCAAAGACATAGTTTAAAAGCCAATTTCTATACTGCTACTGCCGGGTTCAGCCTTATTTATAAAGGTGTTTTCAAGAAAGCAGTTTCAGGATGGGATTTTAATATTGATGCGGCTTATACCACTCCAAGATTTTCACAGAACTTTTTTGGACTGTCCAATGAAAGTCCGTATGATGAAGAAGGTACGGAAAGAGAATACAACAGAGCAAGAATTTCAAAATTCAATGTTGCCCCTTCTATCTCCAAAAAAGGCTGGATGAATTTTAGTCATCAGATGCAGCTTACATTTGAAGATAATAAAGTACAGAGAAAAGACGGCCGCTTTATCAACACTTCCCCAGATGTAAGACAAGAAGTTTTTGACAGCCAACAGTTCTTGGGAGCCAATTATACATTCAGCTATAAAAATGCGGATAACCCTGCCTTCCCAACTCTGGGTATGGAATTGATGCTGAATGCCGACTGGAAAGCTACTTTTTCAAACTTCAACAGAAACTTCCTTACGGTAAAAGGAAGATTCGCGATTGACCACAGAATTGATAAAAAAGGGGTTTTCGTATTTGCCAATGCCAGCAATGCCATGTGGATCAACAATGATAATTTTGAATTCTATCAGGCTGCAGCTATTGGCGGTAACAATGGTATGCGTGCCTTCAGAAATGAAAGATTCTCAGGAAGATCTTATTTTATCAATAATTCTGAGATCCGTTGGGATTTTGGAAGAATCAGAAATAATATTATCCCTGCCAATCTGGGAATCCTTGTAGGTTATGATGTTGGCCGTGTATGGAATGATGGCGAATACTCCAGAAAATGGCATCAATCAGTAGGTGCCGGGATTTGGCTAAGCGTCGTGGAAATGATGTCTGCCAGACTCAATTATTTCTATGGCGCAGATGGTGGACGTATCTCTGCAGGAGTAGGAATGAAATTTTAAATAAAAAATAATTGTTAATAAAAAACTCAGGAGTTTCCTGAGTTTTTCTTTTTTAACGAACATAATAGTTTTATATTCAATACGTTTTTATACTTTAGCTATAACAAACAATGATAAAAAAGCACACAATGAAAGCACTCATCACTTCACTTAATATTATTTTGGTTTTATCAAGTATTCATTGCCAGAACCAGAGCAAGAATGGAAACATTGAAAAAAATTCAACCGTAAATGCTCAACAAACAAAAATTGAAAAAATAGAATTAACTGAACAAACCAGAGGCTTTCATACCATAATTACCTTCACTCCAAAGTCTAAAACCTCTTCTTTTAATGGTGAGGAAAAGCAATCTCCTATGTCTTCATCTGACTGGGAACGTATCTCAAAACAGGCTTCAGCTATTGATTTATCTAAAGTATCAACACTTGAAGCTCCTACTACAGGACGACATTCCGATCAGGCTATGATTGCCACTCTTATGATAACAAGTAATGGTATCACTTATACTTCTGCAAGTTTTGATTCCGGTAACCCACCAAAAGAATTGAAACCGCTGTATGATGAATTTCAAAGGAAACAATAATAAAAAATCCCATGGAACAGTCTAGTCCGTGGGATTTTTAGTTTATCTATTTTATTTTCAAAGTCTATGGTTTAAGAGAAAACTGATAGACATTTCCGCCTTCATCTTTCCCTTTTTCATCTGCAATCATTAAAGTCTGGTCATTAAGAAAAACAATCGCTTCTTTCTGTGAGTTATGATTTAATGGAATCTTATTAATCTTTGCGGTACTGAAATCATCAGCATTAAATCCTGTAAGAACATGTACATTTTTATGCGTCAATAGCACAATCTTATCTTTTGTACTGTTAATGGTTGCGGAAGTAATAGCGGCATCATTATATCCACCCTGCAGCTTCAATTTACCAATCAGTTTAGCTTCAAAAGCTCCTTCTTTATTAGGTACTTTAAAAACAAGGAAAGTTCCGTCAAACCCCTTGCTTCTGTTCTTGGTGAAAAGATAGAAGTTACCATCCATCTCTACAAAACCTTCACAGTCATACAGCAAATTTGATTTTTTCGGTGGGAATTCCGTTTGTCCTTCATAATGGAATTTAGTCGTTTGAACAACTTTGGTAGTCGTTTGGGTAATATCTTTCAGATCGGTTTTTAAAATAGCCAGATCCTGTCGGTTGTTATCATTATTTCCGAAATCCCCGATGTAAATATTTCCCTGAGTATCTGATATAATGTCTTCCCAGTCTGTATTTTCAGCATTTTCAACCGGAACTTTAGCCATCATCTGCCCACTGTCATTAAGGCCATATATCGCATTTTTATTTCCTTTGTCCTCTATGACCCAGATTGTTTTTTTATCTTTTGACAAAGTAATCCCGGAAACTTCCTTTAATTTTTTAGGTAAAGAAAACTGCGGCTTCAGAGTATCACCCTGAGCAGGTGAATTCTGGGCTTTTGGATTACAACTCAATAAAAGCATAGCGGGAAGTATAAGAAAACGTAGCATATTTATTTTTTATTTTTTAACTGAATATAAGTAACATTAATTGTTCCAATCCGGAAATTATGATAACTGTTTTGCCTTTTCCCAAAGAACATCCATTTCTTCAAGAGACATGTCTGCAAGCTTTAAATCCTGTTCTTCGGCAAGGCCTTCCATCTTCTTGAATCTTGAAATAAACTTCAGATTGGTTCTCTCCAATGCAGAATCCGGATTGATCCCTGAAATTCTTGCATAGTTGATTAACGAGAAAAATACATCTCCAAGTTCCTGCTCCTTTTTGTCTAAATCTGTCTCTGCATGAAACTCCTGAATTTCCTCATCTACCTTTTTCCAGGCATCTTCCGCATCATGAAACTCAAAACCAATCCCTTTTACCTTATCCTGAATTCTATACGCTTTTACCAAACTTGGGAGGCTTTTCGGAACACCCCCTAAAATAGATTTGTTCCCTTCTTTAAGCTTTAGCTTTTCCCAGTTCTGTTTTACTTCTTCCTCATCTTTCACTACAGTATCTCCATAGATATGAGGATGACGGAAAATCAGTTTTTCATTTAGGGAATTGATGACATCTGCGATATCAAAACTTTCTTTTTCTGAGCCTATTTTAGAATAAAAAACAAGATGAAGTAATACATCTCCCAATTCTTTTTTAATCTCCTGCAAATCTTCCTGTAAAATGGCATCGGAAAGCTCATAGGTTTCTTCCAGAGTAAGATGACGAAGAGATTGTAAGGTCTGCTTCTGATCCCACGGACACTTTTCACGCAAATCATCCATAATATCCAGTAATCTCCCGAAAGCTTCTAGTTTTTCCTGTTTTGTATTCATAAGTAATTGGAAATTCAATATTATACAAATGTAAGGGTTATTCGGACACTATTACAAACGTTGAGAGTGAAAGTTACGAGGTACGGGGTTCATGATAGTGTGATAGAATATTTGTTTAAACCTAACAGGTTTCGAAAACCTGTTAGGTTTTTGGAATAGATTCTTTGTTCCACTCAGAATGGCTTACTAATTTTTATACACAAAAAAACCTCATCATTTCTGACGAGGTTTTATATGGTAAATTCAAAAATGAATTATCCTTGTTTTCTATGCGTACTTTTAGGAGCTGATTTTGCTGCTGAAGTAGCTTTTACTTTTGGAGCTGCCGGTTTTTCTGCTTTTGGAGCTGCTTTTTTAGCATCTAAATCTAAGCTTACTTCTTCTGCAGGCTCACCATCTAAAGTTTCAGGTTCTGCCTTTACGAAGCTTTCAGGAGTGATGTATCCTGCTTTCTGAAGAGTGTTGTACCACTGAGCCAATTTCTTGATATCCGAAGCATATACTCTTTCAGTATCGTAATTAGGAAGAGACGCTAACATAAAGTCTTTCAAATCTGCATCTGAAGATTTGTGAGAAATTGTTTCTTTGTAATCGTTGTTTTTTGCAATATTTTCAAAAACCTCGAACAATGGAACTTCTTTTTCAAATGTAAACATTGCGATATTATCTAATAAGCTTACCTGGCTTGAGTTTCCAATGCTTACTTTTTTCTTGTTGGTAACATCTTCAATGATGAATCCGTTTCTTAATTGAGAAACTAATTTGTAAAGTCCTGGTTTTCCAGAAATTGAAATTATTTTTTCTAACAGCATAATTTTATTTTTTGTAAATTCTGCAATCAGCGTTAAGCTTTTTGCTTTTTATTATTTCTTTTAATCCTTGTTTAAATTATTTCGGAAATCTCATTTTGTAACCGATGCTTACATCCCCCTGAGAGATTTTTGACAGTTTTCCTTTTACCAGCTTCTTCTTCAAAGCACTTAGGTGATCGGTAAACAGAATCCCTTCAATATGGTCATACTCATGTTGAATTACGCGGGCTCTAATATCGGAAAAAGTTTCTGTATGTTTCACAAAATTTTCGTCATAATATTCAATAACGATTGTGCCCTTTCTTTTCACATCTTCTCTTACATCCGGAATAGACAAACAGCCTTCGTTGAACTTCCATTCTTCTCCTGATTCTTCAAGGATTCTGGCATTGATGAATACTTTTCTGAATTCTGCCAACTCATCCTTAATATCCTCATAATCCTCATCTTCCGCAAGAGGAGTTACGTCTATCACAAACAGACGGATATCCAAACCGATCTGAGGCGCAGCAAGACCAATTCCGTTTGCACTGTACATCGTTTCGAACATACTATCTATCAGTTCCTGTAATCCGGGGTAATCTTTTTCTATATCTTTTCCCACTTTTCTCAAAACAGGATCCCCAAAAGCTCTTATCGGTAATATCATTTTAATCTTTGTTCTAAAAAATTCTGCAATATGATGGTTGCACTTACTTTATCTATTAATCCTTTTTCCTGTCTTTTCTTCTTGTTTTTTCCGCTTTGGGAAATAAAGAATGAAGCCATTTTGGAAGTAAACCTTTCATCAAAACGATGGACTGCAATATCCGAAAATTCTTTTTTAAATGCTTCAATGAATTTTAAAATATCGGTTTCCACCTCTGAAAGATTTCCTTTCAAATCTATGGGAAGTCCAATCACTACTTCATCCACCTTATTTTCATTGAAATATTTTTTTAAAAATTCCATTAAAACACGGTTCTCTACAGTCTCCAGCCCACTGGCTATAATCTGCATATCATCCGTCGCAGCGATGCCACAACGGGCTTTTCCGTAGTCTATTGCAAGGATTTGTCCCATAAGTCTGCAAATTTAGTAAAATTTACTGATTTTATTCATTACGCAGTTTTTTTATATAAATCATGTTTTATTCCATATTTTTTTTTATAATTTTAATCTTCCAAAAAACAGACTATATGAAGAGACTCATCCTCGTAAGACATGCGAAAAGCGACTGGCCGGAAGAAACGGAGGATTTTGATAGACCCTTGGCAGACAAAGGCCTGCAGGATGCCATGAACATGTCCAGATTCCTTAAAAACAATAATATTTCTATCGATTATTTTGTATCGAGCCCGGCAGTCCGAGCTTTGAATACCTGCAAAATTTTCAATCAGGCTTATCAGCTGGATTGTACTACAAATGAAAAATTATACAATCCTTCGGAAAGAAATTTTGAATCTGTAATCTATGATCTGGACGACAATCTGAGTTCGGTTGCTATTTTCTCTCATAACAATGGTATTTCCAATTTTGCCAATTCCATTTCGGAAGATATTTTTCATTTTCCAACCTGTGGAGTAGCCGGTTTTGAAGTAGACTGTGAATCGTGGTCTGAATTTGACGGTGCCAAAAAGAAACTCCTTTTCTTTTATGAGCCAGGGAAAATATAACTTTATCCCGATTTTTCTTTACACCATTGTCTTTATACTCTTTTTTCATGTCAGAAAAAGGAGAATACCTATTTTGAAACCATTGCCATCAATGATGTAAAATTATCTGCCACTCCCAAAACCGAAAGCTGAAGGGCTGGCAAAAAATTTATTTTTTGACGGGGTGGTTAAGTTTCGGCTAAAGCCCTTATCCGCTGTATATAAAAAAGACGGGCTAAAGCCCGTCCCTATTGAATATCTTTTATGACTTTCATCTTTCTTTCCACTATTTATTTTCTTTTCAGATCCAGATCATCAAAGTCAAAACTGAAGTCTGTAACATCAGAAATTGCTTTTAATTTTGCAGACTGAGCTTTTCCGTTTTCATCATAATCGAAAATAATGTATGCATCAGCGTCATAGCTTCTATCATCCCATTTAATAATGAATGAATTATTTGAATATGGCAGCAGTTCTCCTTTTAATCTTGGCGAGTTTTTACATGAAACTCTATAGGTACTTCCCTGCTGAGCAATTTCCACATCGCCAAACCAAACATCATTATAAGTTCCTGTAAACTGTTCTGCTTTGGGTTGAAGTGCTTTTTCTTTTTTAAAGGCATCAGATTTAGCGTAAGCCTCTTTCTTTTGTTTATCAAATTCTGCATTCACTTTTGCCATTCTGTCTCCATACGTTTTCAGCCAGTTTCTATCCGCCACTCCAAGGTAAGAATCTTTAACCGTATTGGTAATAGTGTTGAACGCTGCTCCAGACTGCTGATTCGTTAATACCACAATTCCTAATTTAAGATCAGGAATGAGAGTAAACTGGGTTACAGTCCCAATTAACCCTCCTGTATGCTGTACTTGTTTGTGCCCTTTCACATCGCTTAGGAACCAGCCTAAACCATATCCATAAAAACTTGTATCATAAGGATTTTTAGCCGCTACTTTATCCGGAATCTGTAAGCTCCAAAGTTGTTGAACATTTTTATCTGAAACTAATTTCTTACCGTCTTTTGTGGTGAAATTGTTTAATAAACATTCTGCCCAAGTTGTCATGTCTTTAATATTACTCATGATTCCTCCGGCAGCATTACCCGTTTCATTCCAATCGTGAGGAACGGCAATGGCTTTTCCGTCTACAGGTGCATGAGCATCAATTTTATTGGTTACAGCTTTAGCCCTGTTGTAGCTTCCAAAACTGGAGGTCATTCCTACTGGTTTCATGATCCTTTGTTCAATAAATTCTGCCCAGCTTAATCCGGAAATTCTGTGGATCACTTCACCGGCAACAATGAACATGATATTGTTATAATCTAAAGTTGTTCTGAAAGGATTTTCAGGTTTCAGGTATCTTACGTTGTGAACAATATCATTAACGGTTAAACTTCCGCCTTCCGGAAAAAACATAAGGTCTCCCTGTCCCAACCCTAATCCTGCTCTGTGAGTAATCAAATCTTTGATCGTTACATTTTGAGAAACGTATGGATCATACATCTGGAATTCAGGAATATATTTTGAAACTTTATCGTCCCAGTTCAGTTTTCCTTCATCTGCCAGAATCGCTAATGCTACGCAAGTGAACCCTTTGGAGTTGGAAGCAATTCCTACTAAAGTGTTATCATCCATTGCCTGTTTTGAGGTAAGAGAACGCACTCCAAATCCTTTGGAATAGGTAACTTTTCCATCTTTTACAATTCCTACCGACATTCCTGGAACATCAAAGGTTTTCAAAGTATTTTGGATCAGATCATCCAGTTTTTTCTCTTCAACCTGTGCATTCGCCAATCCTACGGTTAAAAGAAAAATGAAAAAAGAAAATTTCTGTTTCATTATTTTTTAATTTTCCCAAATTTAGTAAATAACATGCGTCCGGAAGAGGAAAATTGTGATTTATGTGGCGGGAAGCTTTTTCCCACAAAAAAACCGGAAGAAAACTCTTCCGGCTGTCGTTAAATCAAATGATCTTATTGTACTAACAAAAAAGAAATTATTTTTTAGAAATGACATTAACTCCCATTAATCGTCCACTTCCTTTAAGTTTAAACTCAACTTTTGTATTTTTAGAAACAGGGTCATAAGAACTTAAACCTGAAAAGTTATCAGCCTTATTATTAGACATAAAATAGATTCTGTTTTTATATAAGAATGGGTTCTGATAATTATAGAAATTATCCACAGGAATATCAAGTTTTACAGCCTTTTTCGTATGAACATCAATTTCGTTCCAGAACCAGATATCATTTCTGTAGCCTACTCCATGCCCGCCATTGTAATAAGATGCTGCAGATGAAGGAATGGTAGTATAGATTTTATTATTGTGGGCAAAAATTCTGTTAAATTCTGCCGGATGTACATAATTTTTGATATCGATTTCAAAACTCGCGTCAAAGATATTCTGCCCATTCTTTATTCTAAGAATTTTAGATGAGTAGGCTGCATCCTGAGCTTTCATATCTGATGTAGCCACCATATAAATATCTTTGGTTACCTCATCAATACTCCATAGAACATGGTCTGTGAATAGCCCAAGATTTGTAGCATAAGGATATTTGGTAACATTTTCCACTTTTTTCGTAGTCAGATTATATACGGCAACCGCTACTTCTTTTACAACTGGCTTTATCTGCCAGTTTGAACCTTTCTTACCGATCTGTAAGTCAAGATACAGTTTATCATCTCTCTTGATTAAAATGAGCTGTCCTGCAGCCTGATAAGATGTTTCTCCCGGTTCAAGAACAGCAGGATCGATAGTTTGAGCTAATGAAGAAAGGTCAATTTCTCCTGTACGCTGCATCGTTCCCGGATTAAAGGTCTGGATTTTAAGCATTCCTCTTGAACCATCCCAATAATATCCTTCTGTATCACTTACCACAAGATAATTAGGTTCAAAACCATTATTTTGGGTAGCAATGAAACCTTTTGAAAAAATATTTCCTGCATTATCTGCTGTAAGTTTAGAAAAACCTTCTTCCGAAGATGCCGCTCCGCCAAGTCTGTAAATATTTTCTCCGAAAGCTTTTCCACCTGCAGAATACGCAATCTGATAGAAAGGTTTCTTATCAGCTAATGAAAGTTCTCCCTGAGGCAGTTCTGAGAAAGAATAAATATTTCCACCCCATCCAGCTGTACTGTTATAGATGATCCAGCTGTCTTTAGTTTCGGTTGTGGGTTGTTTTTGTTGCTCTTCAATATTGTCATCGCTGCTGCAATGGGTAAAAAGCAAGAGGCTTAATGCAGATAAAATGATTGAAATCGGTTTTGATTTTCTCATGATTATAATATTAAAAAATTGTATACGTTAATTTCAAATGATAAGATCTTGTAGGTTTCTGTGCGTTATAATTATCATAAAGTCTTTCGTTCGTAAGATTATTAACGCTAAAATTAATGGCCAGCTTAGGGTCTGCCAGGAAATAGGTAATTCCTACCCCTACATCCACCATGCCCAGCCTGCCGTCATTCGGAATCAGGAGATCACTGGAAGCAATAGTAGCTTTGGAAAACAATCCTGGCTCAAGGTTTTTCGGTACAGGATAGAGTAAGAAACGATGTACGTAATTAATGTTATAGTACAGCTCTATCTTATCCTTCATATTGAGAATATCTGAAAAATTCAGTCTCAGATAATGGTTTCCAAATAAGTAAGGAATATTCGGTTGTCTGGCATCTTCCCAGATACTTTCGGAACCGGAAAGGTTCTTAAGCCTTATATCCTGATACGTAAAATTGAATCCTGTCTGAATATTTTTAATAGGTTGGTAATTAATTTCATATTCCAACCCAAGGATGCGATTGTCATAATAATTCTGATACCTTCCATAAGGATTATCCGGTATCATGAATATTGTGTTTTTAACGTTCCTGTAGAAGAGATTTAAGCTTGTATTCAGCTTATAATTCGATGAAGTATAATCCAGAACAACATTGACGTTATCACTTTTTTCAGGTTCCAGATCAAGATTTTCTTTGATTAAAATTCCATCTCCGAAAATTTCGGTTTCATCAGGAAGTCGAACGGCTTTCTCATAAGATAATTTCAGAATAAAATTTTTAGGCTTATAGCTGATTCCCGCCATATATCCTGATGCGTTTTTATTGCGGTCAGACTCCCATGTAAAATTATATTTATCCGTAGTATATCCTTTAGAACTGAAGAAGTAATTCTTTACTCCAAGCACTGTTTCCACTTTTCGGTCAAGCCAATGAGACACCAATCCCAAAGCTGCAATATTCTTATTGTAAATCGCCGGAATCTTAAGTACATCTTCCCCATTTATATTGATGGCTCCATAAGGATCGCTTCCTTTTCTTCGTTGATAGAAATACATATTTCCAAATTCCAGACTGTGATTATTATTGATCCGGAATGCAGCATTAAGCCTTGTATGAAACATATTGTAACTCATTTTCATATCATTCCCTTTATTGATCTCACCAACGTTGTTTTCATTACTGAAAGTGGATTCTCCCAGCCAATTGTATCTGCGCCTGCTGATGTCTACAAAGGAATTGTTATATCTGGCAAAGGCTGTCATCAAATCTAATTTCAGGCGATTATCAAAGAACATTTTTTTATACTGAAGGTAGCCCGTCACATTGTTTTCTTTGGCAAATGCTTCACCATAAGGTTTTCTCATTTCAAGATCATTCTGAATTTCCTTGTAGAAATGAGAATAGATAAATCCGACTCTAAAATCGTTGGCCCAGCTTTTATTTCTTACGCCTGTGTAGACTTCCATATAAGAAGCTTCCGTATCATCATGAAATCTTTTGGCTTCTACTTTTTTAAGATTGGCCGTCTCAGGATCTATAATGTCACCCAGAATTTTATAATTGTTCTTTGAAAATACATAACTTGCCTGCGTTCCAACATAGAACAGACTGTCTTTTTTCCCTGTAAATACTGCATTAAGATGAGATTTATAAGTACTGAATGATGCAATCTCATTAGAAATTTCAAGGTTGTCTTTTTGTATAGGTTTTGAGATAAAATTGATCCCACCTCCTAAAGCATCAGATGCTAAATAAATAGGCATTACTCCTTTATACACATCTACCCTGTCCAACATATTGGGAGATAAAACATTTGGATTAAAGCTATGCCCATAAAATTCAATCGGGACTCCATCCCTGAAAATTCTGACCGCTTTCCCCTGAAGACCTCCAAGATTAACCTGAAATCCTGAACCAACGCCACCTTCTGTACGAAGTTTAACTCCTGTTGCCATATTCAGTATTTCACCAATATTGTTGGCCTGGCTTTTTACGGCCTGCATATCAACAATCTTAACACTTAATGGAGTTTCTTTGAGTTTCTCCAGCTTCTTTTTACCTCTGATATACACCTCATCAATACGGTTCGCATCTGAAACTGCTATTTCATACTTTTGGTGTGACTGACAATTGATATCTAACGTATCATTATAAATTAATTTATTCTGATACAATACAGAAACATTTACAGAACCATCCGATACCTCAGCAAAATCAACAGTGCCTTGTTTTGAAATCTTTTTCTTTTCGCCGTTAATCACTACATACACCTCATCGTGGTTATAGTTTTTAATATTTTTAACAACTAAAGTAATTGGACAGGCCGCCAATGCTAAGGAAGAAAGTACAGAAATCAGAAAAAATATACGCTTCATAGTTTATATAGTTTCTAATGCTCCGAAATGTTGGAACGCAATATTTTTCTCCAATGGATAATGTTCGTGGCCTAATATTTTATTGATAATAGTAGCATTTCTATAAGGTCCCATTCCTAAATCTGAGGTGATAATCCCTTGTGAATCTACACAGCCGTTCTGCATGAATATTTCATTATCATTCACATCAACCGTATAATTTTCTGAAGATAGTAATGTGCCATCATTTTGGCTCTTGTTTAAACGGCCTTCAATAGGTTGTAAAAAATGCGGAACTTCATATCTGTAGCCTGTTGCCAGAATAAGATAATCCGTATCTACTGAAAACGTTTTTTCTTCTTCAAGATGCCTCATCTTCAGGGTATAATTTTCATCATACTCCATATCTTCCAGCAAACTATTAGTTAATATTTTTACAGGAAGTGGTTGTTCTTCTTTCATCTGCTGATGATAAAGCTCATCATAGATGGTGCTTATCAATTCATCATTAATTCCTTTATATAGAATATCCTGTTTATTGATCACTTCTCTTCTTTTTGATAATGGAAGCCTGTTGAAGTAGGAAATATAATCCATGGAAGTAAATTCATAAGTGAATTTCGAATTTTCCATGGGGAAAAATCTGTCTGCTGCTGTTACCCAGTTCAGTTTTAAGTCTAAATCCGGTCTGGATGAAAGAAGATCAAAAAATACTTCACCTCCACTTTGTCCGGAACCCAATACGGTAATAGTACTGCCTTTCTTCAAATATTGTTTTCTGTGTAAGTATTCAGAAGAGTGGAAAATATGTTCTTTAGAGAATCGCTCTGTTATTTTGGGAACATTAGGAATAGAACCTACTCCTAATACAATTTTATCAGTGAGATACACTTTCTTTTCACAATTAATAAGATCTATAACCGAAACTTCGTAGCATTGATGAATTTCATTATAATCTATTTCTGTAACGGTATGACTGAAATTCAGGCTTTCAATTTGTGAGGCTACCCATTTACAGTAGAGGTTATATTCCATCCTGGTTACATAAAAGCTTTCCTTAAAGCAAAAACGGAAAATTTTACCTTGCTCTCTTAAATAATTGATATACGTAAAAGGACTTTTAGGATTTACAATGGTTACCAGATCTGCAAGGAAAGGAACCTGAAGAGTCGTCCTCTCTATCATTAAACCGCTGTGCCATTCAAATCTGGGAGCCTTGTCAAAAAATATGGTTTTCAGATTATGTTCTTCAAGCAGAGCCGCAAGACTTAGATTGAATGGTCCTATTCCTATACCAATGATATCATATTTCATAAATTATCTTTTTCAGTATTCAAGTATTATTATGTAGTAATGTTTATTTTCAGGACCGAGTTTTTGAAGATATCTTCTGTTGTTTCATAGAACTTCTCACGGTCAAGGAAAGTCAGATTGGATGTTTTATAAGGAAGTGCCAGCGATCTGTTGAATTCACATCCTACCTTGGTAATCAGATTATGAGTTCCTTTATGAGAGGCAGAGGCCTCGCCTATCATTCTTGTCAATTGTGGGAAAGAGAAGAAATATTCCATGCACATGGCCAATGCATTCATTGAAAAGTTTGGAATTTTCTCTTTTGCAGGAGCGATAAGCATGTGAAAGCCGTAATCTCCAGGATTGAAACGATAATATTTACCCACTTCATCCTTTACAGCCCAATACAGTTCCAACGTAAAAATAGGATTGCCATTCAGAAGGCCGATATAAGGATGAGAATAATCAACCCCCATGTGTTTGATGTAGGCTTCTTCAAACTCCTGTTTATCCACATCCATTTCCCAGTACTTTTTAGCGTAATCCATATTAGACCATTCATGAAGGAACTCCATATCGGTTTCAGGATTAAAAGCTCTCAGGGTAATTTCTAACGTTCCGTTATTAAAATATCTTTTATGCAGGATTTCCCCATAATCAGGTTTTATCAGCTTTTTGGAATAATGTTTAGGGTTAATCAGGAAATTATGGTGTCTGATATATTCTTTCCAAATATCTTCATTCACACTGTAAGCCTGTTTCAGGAAAAGCCTTGCTTCTATCGTTTCATAAATAAAATTCATGGCATCACCATAAACTTCTCTTAATGAATCAATTTCAGAATCTACAATCTGATAAAGAATTTCTTCCTCTATAGAACCTAAATAGGCCAAATGTCTTAAAACCGGATAAAGATTGTAGTAAACCACATGGGTTCTTATGAAACTTTCAGCCTTCTCAGTTCGGATAGCAGATCCGTCTGAAATGTATTCATCAAAACTAACATCTACCTTATCTGCACTTTGGTTAATAAATGTATGCTCGATATTGCTGTTATAGATAATTCCTTCTTCAATATACTTTCCTACTGCTGTTTTCAACAATGAATGGGTATATTCTGAAAACCACTGGATAATAGCTGCTTTCTTATCGTACCTGGATTCTAACGCTACATTCTTCGAAATAAACTCCAATAGATTTTCATTTTCGTATCCGAAAAAATTAAAGATGGCTCCTGCCTTAACACAGTCTATGAAAGAGTCAATACTTTCTACCATTTTATGCCCTTTGTTAAAATACTCATCAAATTCTTCAGAAAAATATTTGATATAGGCTTCCTCAGGATTTTCTACGGCTGTACTTGCACCGTAAACAAGCGAAATAATAAATCGATAAGCTTCTTCAGTACTTATCTTCAATACTTCGCCCATTTTCTTTTCTCTATACCCTACATCATTTCCTATGTAATGAACTCCAGTAGTAGAAAAATGCTTTACAGGAACAATTAAATAAGATTCTTTACCTGTAATATTAATTCGGATGAATTTACTTTCAGAACAACGGTTCATGAACGTTGACAACTCTTCATCAAACTTTGGTATAAGGTCAAAATAATACCAGTTTTTGCTTTCCAATAAGTATAAACCGACACTCATTATTATTTTTGTTTAGATTAAATAAAAATTAAGACAAATATATACATATTTTTATCTCAGCAAAAAAAATATTTACAATACCGAAAATGAACAATTCAAAATACTGATTTACAATTTATTAAAATACAAAACAAATCCAAATTAATACACCAAAACGTGAATACATGCATTTTTTCAATCCCCATTTTTTATAACGAAAATCAATTTTTTGGGTTTTAAAAAAAACTTTTTAAGAATTAAATAAAAAATCAGTCACAAAAAATAAAATATCTCAATTTGAGACTTTATAGAAATAGTAAGCTCTGTTGATAAATTTCATATTAAGCGGAAAACTTTTCAGTCTTCTATTGAAAAGCTTAATTTTGCCGATATTAAAGTGTAATCATTTTAAAAGTATGAAAAAGTCGATCCCCTTTCTTTTGTTATTATTCTTCGCAACCGGTTTTATGAAAAGCCAGGACAGAACCTCAGACCCTTTTCTTTTACAGACATGGAAACTGACTAAACTGGACAATTATATTTACACTTACGAAAAGCAGAATATTTTTAATGCCAAAAGTCCAGGTTTAAAGTTCAGTAAAAACGGAAAAATCATTGGAAATTTAAGTAAATCAGCCAATGGTTATGATACAAAGGAAGATTTTCCTGGAAAAGCTTCAAAGTTGGAACGATATGTAGGAAACTGGAAAAAGGTTTCAGATACCACCATTGCCATTGTATTTTCTTCAAATAACAGTATGGATGGAACTTTTGTGATATCAAGGCTTACCGAAAGTGGACTGAAATTAAGAAAAGTCTTCAGTGCTGACATTGAAAAGAAGCTTGATTCTATACGAAGAACCAAGAGTATTTCTTATTAATATACAATGAGGCTTTACAGCAACGATAAAATCCAACCAAAGTAATTTTTATCAAAGCTTCTTTATATTTGCAATCTAAAACATTAAAAATGGCAATAAACAGACTATTCACTTTCTTTATATTGATGATGAGCTGTAATTTATATTTTTCGCAGGATATAACCATAAAAGACGATAAAGTTCTTCTGGATGGAAAACAGATTCTAAAAGCAGAAAAGATTAATGTTACCCAGTACTCTTTCTTTTCCATGAAGGATGATGAAGAAATCCTGATGTACAAATACATGGATAATGAAACGCCAAGATATGTAAGCGATGATTACTTTATCCTGAATTTCCTAACTGAGAAAACTAAAGTAGAGTCTACTGACCTAGCAAAAATTGCCAATTTTATGAATTCTAAAAAAGGAATGGAAAAGCTGGTAAGATGGCTGCTTAAAGAAAGAGTTATCAATCAGGATGGTGATTTAAACTCCGAACGTGTTGCTATATTTAAAGAAAAATACGACGAAAATATTACCCAAAGAACTCTTAGATAATGACAAAAATCCTTCTCCTCTCCGATTCCCATTCTTATATAGATGACAGAATTCTGGAATATGCCTCTCAGGCAGATGAAATCTGGCATTGTGGAGATTTCGGAAGCATGGATGTTATTGAACAGCTCGAAAAAATAAAACCTTTAAAAGGGGTCTACGGAAATATTGACAACTCAAAAATACAGTCTGAATTTCCGGAAGTCAATCGTTTTTTCTGTGAAAAGCTGGAAGTTTTAATGATTCATATCGGCGGATATCCCGGAAAATATACTCCACTAACTAAAAAAGAAATGGCTGAAAAAGCCCCTAAATTATTTATATCAGGACATTCCCATATTCTAAAGGCTATGTATGATGAGAAAAATAGTCTTTTACACCTTAATCCAGGTGCTTGTGGAAAGCAAGGCTGGCACAAAATGAGAACGATGATGCGTTTTGTGGTGGATGGTGAGGAAATAAAGGATCTGGAGGTTATTGAATTGGGTCCTAGGGTTTAAGAGTTTGAGAGTGGTAGGGTTTGAGTTTTAGAGTATGAGCGTATATTTATGATTCAATATATTCATTTATCATTTATCATTTATCATTTATCATTTATCAAAAATAAAAAGCACTCATTCAAAGTAGTTTAAGAATTTATGAAAATTGGAGATACAGTTTCTGTAGTGGATGAAGATTTAAGCGGCGTAGTTACTTCCGTGAAGGGAAATATTGTGGTTTTTAAAGATGAATACGGCTTTACCCATCAATATCCTAAAGAAAAACTCGTTCTCAAGGATGCTGATCTTTATGAAAATATCCGTGTGGTAAAAAAAGCAGAGCCTAAAAAGATCATTTCTAAAAAACATCAGAAAAATCATTTGGTTTTAGACTTACATTTTCATAATTTGGTAAAGAATCCCAGTGATTATGACAGTTTTGAAAGATTGTTTATCCAAAAGGAAAAACTGATTGAAGTGATAGAATTTTGCAGAAGGAACAATTTAAAGAGACTGGAAATCGTTCATGGAATTGGAGATGGAATCCTGCAACGCATGGTTCGGGATGTTTTAGAAAGCCAGGTTGGTATTGATTTTTATAATAAGGAAATACTTCACCACCAATCGGGTGCGGTAATGGTAGAATTTCACTAAATTTGCAGGAATTGAAATATGAACGTACTTAATTTACTTTTTACCAAAGACGGATTAATCTACCAGATTGTGAAAAACAAAAGCATTCTGGAAGAAAAGTCTTATTTTGTTACTGAAGAAACACCAGCCAATCTTATTGAGGAAAAGCTGGATGAGGTTCTTATCAAACAGCGTTTTGATGAAATCCAGGTGATTTCTGCTCTGAATCATTTTACATTAATGCCGGAAGGTTTTTCTGATCATGATGCGGGATTTGATCTGATCTCATTCAATGCACCTGCTGATAGAGAGAAAGAAGAGTTGATGCTATCCATCAATAAAAAATTCAATATTCAGTTTTATTATACTTTTCCAAAGAATTACTACAAGAAAATAAAAGAACTGGCAGTACCGGTACATTTTAATTTTTCAGGGGAAAAGTTTTTAAGCTCTATCAACAATAAGAATAATAAAGAGATCCATATCAACCTTTATCATAATCAGTGTGAATTTTTTGCTATTGATAATAAGAAGATCATCCTTTATAACAACCTGGATGTCAATTCTGAAGTTGATTTCCTTTATTTCGTCATGTTTACATTAAGCAAAATAGGCTTCGGAATTAATGAAACCAGTTTTTATGCTTATGGGGAAACAACAGAAAATGAAACATTTATTTCCGAGCTTCAGAAGTTTGTAAGAAACCTGAAGATCGTTTTTGACAATATTCCTAATAAGAATTTTATACTTAATTAGGTTGCAGGTCGCAGGTAATAGGGAGTAGAACCCAAACATAATCACCTGCCACGTATAACCTATTACTTAAACCCTAACAAAAATATGTTCAGAATAATATCAGGCAAGTGGAAAGCCAAAAAAATTGCCGCTCCCAAAAACTTTGATGTAAGACCAACCACAGATTTTGCGAAAGAAGCTTTATTCAGTATTTTGGAAAATAAATACGATATGCAGTCGATTTCTGTATTGGATCTTTTCGCAGGAATTGGTTCTATTTCATTTGAGTTTGCTTCCAGAGGATGTCAGGATGTAACTTCTGTAGAAATGAATCCAAAGCACACTGCCTTCATCAATTCTACAGCCTCTGAACTTGATATGGCTCTTCAGATCAATGTACAGAGAGGGGATGTATTCGACTGGCTGAAAAAATTCAGAAACAAAAAGTCTTTCGAAATCGTTTTTTCAGATGCTCCTTTTGAGATGGAAGAGAAAAAATATTACGAATTAATTTCTTTAGTTTTGAATAATAAGTTCCTGAAAGAAAACGGAGTTCTTATCGTAGAACATCAAAGCCGTATGAAACTGGAGCACCCTAATTTAGTAGATACCCGAAAATACGGAAACGTGAGTTTCAGTTTTTTTGATCCGAATAAAGAAGATAATCAGGAACTTTAGTTCTTGGTTATTTTTTTTGAATTATCAGGAGCCGCCATTCCCCATTGGGTAATGGCTTCCAGAACAGGCAGCAATGTCTTTCCGAAATCTGTTAAAGTATATTCTACCATCAAAGGTGGTTTTTCTGTATATACTTTTCTGTCAATAATATTATCCTCTTCCAACTGTTTAAGCTGAAGACTTAGAGTTCTTTCTGTAATTGTCGGAATATCCTTTCTCAGCTCGTTATATCTTTTCGCACCATTAATAAGATGATGTAAAATTACAGCCTTCCATTTTCCGCCTATAAACCTCATGGTTACACTGGTGCAACAAGGGTAAAACTTATTATCTATTGTATACATTTTTATACTATCCTTTTTTACCGTTATTGCAAAGTTAATAAACTTAAATTAATTTTGTAACTATAAAAATGATAGTATAAAATTATGAACTTTTTAAACAAAATGAAAACAAGGTATACTGTAAAAAAGTATAATCCACAAGGCAATATCAGTGAAGAACAAATTTCTCAACTGAAAGAGATTCTAAACCTAAGTCCTTCATCCATCAATAGCCAGCCATGGAATTTTATCTTTATCAATCGTGGGGAACTGAAATCACAATTGGCAGAAGTTTCTTTCATCAATAAGGAAAAAGTAATCGACTGCAGCCATCTGATTATTTTCCAGGTGATCAAAAACCCTGAAGATTTTGAAAAACAAATTGAGGAAAACCTGCCTGAAGGCGCTGTGAATTATTATAGAACCAGAGTAAAACCTAAAGGAGATGCTTTTGTTAAATCCTGGCTGGGACATCAGGTTTATTTATCATTAGGAGTGCTTCTTTCTGCATGTGCAGACATGGAAATTGATTCTACACCTATGGAAGGGATAGAACCGGAACTTTATGATGAAATTCTGAAAAATGATAAATATGAAACACTTTTCGCAGTTGCAATTGGAGAAAAGCTGGAAACAGATGCTAATCAGCCTAAATTTAATCCAAAATCAAGATTGAAAGCTGAAAAAGTAATCTTGGAAGCATAATTTAAACACAAATTTCTTTCACAAGAAATAGTAATAAGATATTAATTAGCGCTCGCTGATTAAGTTGATACCACAGATTTTCACATAAATAACAGTAACCATCTGTGCAAATCTGTGAGATCTGTAGGAAATAAAAATTTCTGATAATGTAGATTCAATAGATCAGACAACAAAATAATCTGCGTAATTCGCGAAAAAAATATTCAGGATAAAATTTTATCGAAGATAAAATCTTTGCATCTTATGGATCTTGTTTTCCAACCTGCAATATTGAGATTGCTTCGCTGTGCTCGCAATGACGAGGGTGAGAAAGAAAAAAGTCTGCTTTCTAATGAGGCAGACTTTTTATTTATAGTACTTTAAGTTCTAAATCTATGGTTTTTCCGAAGAATTTCTTGGATATCTTTTCAAAGTTCTTGGTAATATCTGAAAGATAGAAATGATAATTCGGTTTAGCATTATTTTCATTCAGGAGATTATATTTATCAAGAATAATCTTCAGATGATTGGCTACAATGTTAGGAGAATCAATAACACGAACCCTATTCCCATAATATTGCTTAATTTCATCAATTAGCAATGGATAGTGAGTACAGCCTAAAATTAATGTTTCAATATTTTTCAGCTTGTTATTGCTCAGATAATTGTAAATAATAGCATGGGTAATCGGATGGTTTTTGAAACCTTCTTCAATCGCCGGAACCAATAAAGGAGTAGCTAATTCATCAACTTTTATCCATTTATTCTGTTTCCTGATACTCTTTTTATACAATCCCGAATTCACGGTAGCTTTAGTAGCAATTACTCCCACATTATTATGGATCTCATAAGCCACTTTTTCCGCCACAGGATTAATAACATCTATGACAGGAACTTTTCCGGCAACCAATTGCATTACTTCATTTAAAGCATTTGCTGTAGCCGTATTACAAGCTATTACAATGGCTTTACAATTCTGTTCCAACAGAAAATTGGTGATCTTTGTAGAATATTCTATAATTGCTTCTTTTGACTTTTCACCATAAGGAAGGTGCTTGGTATCTCCAAAATAGATAAGATCTTCATTAGGCAAAAGCCTTTTGATTTCTTTGGCTACAGTAAGACCACCTACTCCACTATCAAAAATACCGATAGGCTGCTTAGGCGAAAGATGCGAATAATCTTGTTTTTTAGTTTTCAAACGAACTGAAATTTTATACAAAAATAGTGAATAATCCGTTATTTAATTAAGATTAGTAATTGAAAAATCTTTCGGAAATCTTACTTTATAGCTTACTCTAATTTTTTTCGTTTCTGACGGGGAAATTTTAACATTCCAAGTTAAAAAACCTTTCTCTTTGTCAAATTCGGCATTATCACTCTGAAGCAGTTCAATCTTTACAGATTCATCTTTACTTAAAGGGATCTGATCTTTAACCTCAATATTGATTGTTTCCTTTTTATTATTACGAATAACAAGATCATAAGTAAATGTCTTTTCCTGATAAGAAGAGAAGAATTTTTCACTTGCTTTATCATTAACCACTTCTTTTCTGATACTTATTTTTTTGTCATCTCCAAGAGTAATACTCATTTTATCATCAGTGAGATTAGGGTTTATTCTGGTTTCACCAACATACATATTTTCAAAAATTACGTTAGCAGAACCGGTAATCAGTTCGTATTTATTAAAATCTTTAATCTCTGCTACAAGATAAGCCGTCTTATTATACTTTGGTACAGTATAGTATTTATACTCCGCCGGTATTTTTATTTGTTTTAAATTGATAAAATGGTCTTGATTATTGGAAAGAATATCATACGGAATATCTACATCAAAGCTCGTATTCAATTGGTTTTCGTTAATTTTAAAACCATAACCAACCATAACAACTTCTTCAATTCTTTTTTCTTTCACCGTATCTTTTTTAGAATAAGCCCGATTGGATATCTCTTCATTTTTATAAGAATTCAGAAACCATGGGTTCATTACCGGAGCATTATTATTTCTGGAAGATCTTGCATTAATAAGAGATAGCTTCACCCCTCTCCAATCAAGTCCTGTATCCTGATTTACTTTTGCTTTAAAAGTTACCTCTAAAGGTTCTGTCAATTTAGTTCCTTTTACTTCATAAAATGGTTCCCAAGAAACGCTTTCTGCTAAATATCCTATATCCATTTTAGCATTTCCAGCAGTAGTGCTGATTATTTTTAAGATAAGTACTCCATCTGAAAGAGTTTCTTCAACTTCTGTATTAGCCTTTAGACTATTCTTCAGTTTTTCAAGCTTTAGTCCAGTTTCTGTGTATTTCTTATTGATATCAAGCTGGGCAATGCTAAGTTCGTTCCTCTTCGTTTTATAATATTCAGTTAATTGCATAAGCTGAGCTACACTTGAGGTATTGCTTCCCACTAGAAGAGCTTGATTTTTATCTAATAGTTCAAGGGTCTTTTCATTTGTTTTCCTTTCAATATCAATTTTTGCTGTAAGATTTTCCAGAATAGCAATACTGTCCTTAATTCTTTTACCATTAGGATTATTATTTTCAAGATATGCAGATTGGTAACGATCTTTATACTGCACGGAAAGAATTGAAATATTCTTATTGTTAGTATTAATCTGGATTGACCTATCCTCAATTTCATCTGAAATATTTGTTATCACAACTTCAGAAGTTCCTGACGGCAGAGCAACATTTACAGTATTCTGAAGTTCTGCTGAAGTTCTGTAAATATTTACAGCTACTACTTTAGCTTTTACAAATATTGGTTTTTGTGAAAAAAATAATCCACTGAAAAGTAGGAGTAAAAGAAATAAGTTTTTTTTCATAGTATAGTTTTTATTAGAAGTTATCTACTCCAAATATACACTATAAACCCTAAACCATAAATAAATCCGAAGCAATTCCATCCGCCATAAACCAATGTTTTTCCTGAATTTTCAAATGTTCATCTTCAATGATCAAAATACCCTCTCCTATTTTATCTTTGATCTCGTTTTGAAAGTGATCCAGAAATCGATTGTCGAATTTTTCTCTTAAGCTTTTCAGATCTACCCCCCAAATGGTTCTCAAACCAATCATAATCATTTCATTAAACTGGTCCTCCTGAGAAAGAATTTCTTCTTCCTTGGCTAAAAGTTTTGTGCTTAGTTTTTTAATGTACTGCTGATTGTTGGCCACATTCCAACTTCTTACATCAAATCCGTTATAAGAATGTGCCGAAGGGCCTATTCCTAAATATTCCTGATACTTCCAATAGGATGAATTATGCCTGGAATAAAAACCTGGTTTTGCAAAATTGGAAACCTCATAATGTTCAAAACCATGGTCCTTTAAAAAGTCAGACAGATAATAGAACTCTCTGTTCTGTTCTTCTTCTTTAGGACTTTTAACTTTCCCTTTTGATATCCAGTTATCGAGAGCCGTTTTAGGTTCAACTGTTAAGGCATAAGAGGAAATATGAGGAACTTCCAGCGCAATAGTTTTATGTAAATTTTCTTTCCAGATCTCAAGATTAGAGGTAGGTGAGCCGTAAATTAGATCTATACTCAGATTTTCAAACCCGAAATCCTGGGCACGCTTGATAGAACCTTCTGCTTCTGAAGCCGTATGAGCCCGATTCATCAGTTTAAGATCTTCTTCAAAGAAGCTTTGTGTCCCAATTGACAATCGGTTAACTGGTATTCCAGCCAATTGCTTTAGGAAATTCTTATCCAAGTCATCCGGGTTGGCTTCCAATGTAATCTCAATATCCTTTTCAAAACTGAAGTGATGTAAAACCTCATCAATTAAAGAATTAATCTCATCCACAGAAAGAATAGAAGGAGTTCCGCCCCCAAAGTAGAGAGATTTTAAGCTCCTGTTCTGCAGTTCATCTTTTCTAAGCTGTATTTCAGTTTTCATGGCACGAAGCATTTCATCCTTAAAATTAAGGGATGTTGAAAAATGAAAATTACAGTAACTGCATTTTTGCTTACAGAACGGAATGTGAATATATATCATAAAAAAAGCTCTGAAAAAATTCAGAGCTCAAATTTATTTAAATTAAATTGATTAATATCTATATCCTCGAACATTAATAAAGTTATCGAAATTATAACCCAGTCCGATCATGAAGCTGTTTCCTCCGTATTGCTGAATATCAGACAATCCAAGGTTGTACGTAGCTCCAATCATAAATTTGTTGAATCTTACTTTAACAATGGGAGCAATTTCTAATTGCTGACCGTCAAATCTGTTCTGAGCAGCTCTATAACTTACCCCCACAGAGAAGGCATTCACCTCATTATTAAATGTAGCCATTAAGTTATAATCCATTACTCTTGTAGAGTTCGTGTTCAGGTTAATCATTGCAGCAGGAGTTAACATGATATTGTCTGCAATATGCCAGTTGTATCCTAAGTTTAAGAAAAACTTGATTGGAGATGGCTCCCATCCGTTTACAATAGGTTTATCATTCCCTAATGCGATATCATTTACAGAAACACCCCCGAAAAGGTTTTTATAAGTAGCTGCTAAACCGAAGTTAGCATAAGCCATAAAAATATTCTGTTGATCACCTTTTACTAAAGGATCTCCCTGCTCTTCAACGTTGATTTTTGTATAGTCAAAATTTCTGTTATACAAACTAACACTTGTACCGAATGAGAACTGATCTTTTCTGTCTCCTTCACTACTTAGAGGAATAAAATATGAAGCACCCGCTGTAACGCCACCTGCAGATTCAGCTCCATTGCTGTCTCTGAATACGGTAAGACCGGCACCTACTCTATCGAAAATGTTTGCATTGATTCCCACCGATTGTACATTTGGGGATTCGCTGAATTTTGAAAATTGCTTTTGATAAATGGCATTAAGCTGTACGTAGTCTGTTTTACCGTACTGAGCTGGGTTGAACAGAAAATCACCATCCAAAAGATACTGTTGATAATATGGTAGTGATTCTTGTGCTTTGTATGCATTTGACAAAAGAGCTAAACATACGATAGCATATAGTTTTCTCATAACAAATCTTGATTTCAATTCAACAAATATAAAAAAATTCTCAATATATTTTTAGTTTTCTAAATAATTTCTCCATTTTTTTACAGCATCCGCCATATCTTTGGGCATTGGGCTTTCAAAATATAATTCCTTTTTTGTTGTTGGGTGTATAAATCCGAGGGTGTGTGCATGCAATGCATGTCTTGGAAGAATTTCAAAAACATTTTTAATAAATTGTCTATACTTCGGAAGGTTCACTCCTCTTAAAGGCGTATGCCCTTCATAGCGCTCATCATTGAATAGGGTATGCCCGATATGCTTGAAGTGAGCCCTAATCTGGTGCGTTCTTCCTGTTTCAAGCTTACATTCTACCCATGTCATGTATTTGAACCTCTCTAAAACCTTATAATGGGTAACGGCATGTTTCCCATGACTTCCATCCTCATAAACAGACATCTGCATTCTGTTTTTAGGGTGTCTCCCAATATGCCCTTTAATAGTTCCCTCATCTTCCTGAGGATTTCCCCATACAAAAGCCCAATATAACCTCTTTGTAGTTCTGTTGAAGAACTGCTTCGCCAGAAAACTCAAAGCATATTCATTCTTAGCAATCACCAATAATCCGGAAGTATCCTTATCAATTCTGTGAACAAGCCCTACCCTGTCAAGATCAGATTTCTCGCCATTATTTTCAAAATGATAAGCCAGAGCATTCACCAATGTACCATCCCAATTTCCATGTCCCGGATGAACCACCATTCCGGGTTCTTTATCTACCACTACCAGATCATCATCTTCATAAACGATATTCACAGGGATATTCTGCGGAACAATCACATTTTCTCTTGGAGGGCGGGTTAGCAATACGGAGATCTGATCTCCGGGTTTAACTCGGTAATTCTGTTTTACGGGAGCACCATTCACTATAACGTTTCCAGCCCTGCAGGTCTGAGAAATTTTATTCCTTGAAGAATTCTGGCGGTGTATTAAAAGAAACTTATCAATTCTTAATGGCTCTTGTTTGGGATCAACAGTGATATTAAGATGTTCATATAAACCTTTGTTTTCCTCATCAATATCGATATTATCAATACTATTCGAATCCAATAATTCTTCGTCTAAAAAATCTTCGTTATCTTCTGACATTGTATTTATTTTTTTACACAAAAGGCTTCAACATTTTGCAGTTGAAGCCTATATTTTTACTATTAATCTCTATTTATTCTACAACCACTTTCTTAGCCTTTGGCTTTTGAGCAGACTGGTGTGTAGCAGTTGAAGCTGTCTGTTTTGCAGCGTTTCCTGTAGCTGGAGTACTGGTAGAAGCTTTAGGTTTCTCTGTTGTTGTACTTGCAGGTTTAGGAGTTGTTGGCTGAGGCTTTGGAGTCTCTGTTTTCGGAGCTTCCGTCTTTGGAGTTTCTCTTCTAGGCATAGGTACAGGCACTGGAGCTTCATAGCTTGGCTCATTATGAACTTCTTCATATCGTACCGGAGGCAAAGAAGTATCTACCTTCATTCGGTAAATAGAATTCAACTGTTCTACTTTTGCTCTTAGTTCCGCCGGGGTTTTCTTACTCGCCCAAAGGTCTATCTGCATTCCCTGGTCACGAACATCTCCTGAAGCAGGATCCTGATAATAGATAATATCAGATTCATCCTTACCACCATCCTCGTACTCTACTAATCCTACTTCGAACATACTCTTCGCAATTACCGCTCTGGCTTCTTTTACGGAAAGTCCTACTACATTAGGAATAGAAATATTTCTCATCGGTCCCGATCCTACAACAACATCAATGACTGAGAATCTAGGAAGACGTGCTCCCGGATTTACGGCATTTCCTTTATATAGAATTCTTAAAAGGGCATCTTTTTGGATACTCGGTTCGTAAATAGTATCACCAATTTTAAGACCTACCTGATCCAATCTCTGGAATGCCAGCCCTGAATATTTATTGATAACATCCGGAACAGCAATCTGAGCCCATGTTCTAGGGTTAACTTTAAGACGCACAGTTCTTCCGTCCTTTACACGGGAACCCGGTGCAGGATAAATTTGTAAAACCTGGAATGGTCTGTATTTAGGGTCATAAGTAGCACTGTCTACTTCATATTCCAAACCTGTGTCATCTAATATTTTAACAGCATCATGTACAGATTTATTAACTACATTGGGAACAGGAATTTCCTGACCGTGATTAGTATGGTATTCTAACCAGCGAAACGTAAGCCATACAAGACCAACGAAAACACCGATTGCCACAACTAAATTCACTAAAACTTTCCAATTGAAAAGTGATTTAAGCATACTTAAAAATACTTTAATTATAACCGCAAATATAGCTAATAATTTTAGAATGGACTTTTTATTTAACACAATTCATTTTTGATTTGAAAATTTCCCAATTTCCCATATTGCATTGCATAAAATGTTTAAATTTGCCTTAATTGATACTATATGGTTATGAACAAAAAAAGTGTTGCCGTAGTAATGGGAGGCTATTCTGATGAATATGTTGTATCCTTAAAAAGCGGACAATTGATCTATGATTCCTTAGACAGAAATCTATATGACGTATATAAAGTAGTAGTCCTTAAGGATGAATGGTATTTTCTAGAAGAAAATGATAAAAAACACCCAATCAACAGAGGAGATTTTTCTGTTACCTTAGATAATGGAGAAACATTAAAATTTGATGTATGCTTCAACATCATCCACGGAACACCGGGTGAAAATGGGATTCTTCAGGCTTACTGGGATGCTATAGGTCAAAAATACACAGGTTGTGATTTTTACCAAAGCGCCCTTACCTTCAACAAAAAAGATACACTTGCCGTATTGTCAAAATATGGAATTCCTTCTGCGAAAAGCATTTATTTAAGAAAAGGAGAAAACATCGATGTGGAGAAAATTGTAGAAGAGTTGAATCTTCCACTTTTTGTAAAACCAAATCAATCCGGATCTTCACTGGGAATTTCTAAAGTAAAAGAAAAATCCGAACTGATTGCTGCTACAGAAATTGCTTTCAAGGAAGATGACGAAATTCTTATCGAAAGTTTCCTGAACGGAATGGAAGTTTCTGTAGGGGTTATCGATTTTAAAGGAGAAACTATTGTTTTAGGAATTACTGAAATTGTTCCTACCAATGAGTTTTTCGATTATGAAGCTAAATATGAAGGCGCTTCCGAGGAAATTACTCCTGCAAGAATTGACGAAGAAACGACAAAAAGAGTAGAAGAAATTGCTAAAAAAGCATACAATTCTCTTGGAATGAGTGGTTTTTCAAGAAGCGAATATATCTTAATGGATGGTATTCCTTATATGCTTGAAATGAATACGAACCCAGGATTCTCTCCTGCAAGTATTCTTCCCCAACAGGCCAAACATTATGGAATTTCCATTATGGATCTTTGTGGAAATGAAGTTGAAAAAGCTTTAAATAAAAGAAAATAAGATAATAGATGTTAAAAATGAAAGATTACACTATAACCATTAATCTTATCAGTTTTGACGAACAATTATAAAACCAGACAACATGAAAATTGCTGTTTTCCCAGGGTCCTTTGATCCCATCACTTTAGGACATTATGATATTATAGAAAGAGCCGCTCCTCTATTTGATAAATTAATCATTGCTATTGGCCAGAATTCCCAGAAGAAATACATGTTTCCTCTTGAAAAAAGAAAGGAATTCATTCAAAATTCTGTAGCAGAATTCCCCAATGTAGAAGTAGACTCATTCGAAGGCTTAACCGTAGATTACTGTTTTGAAAAGAATGCACAATACATCATCAGAGGTTTGAGAAATCCTGCTGACTTCGAATTCGAAAAGGCAATTGCTCATACCAATAGAACATTAGCTCACAAAAAACTAGAAACCGTTTTCTTATTAACCTCATCCGGAAAATCATTTATCAGCAGCAGCATCGTAAGGGAAATCATTACCCACGGCGGCGAATACGAACTGATGGTTCCGGACTCTGTAAGGGTTGAGAGATAAACAGAATTATAATTGATAAGCGATAGATGATAATTGATACAATGGCCAAGAATTTGCTTAAGCAGAAAATCACTCATCAATTATCATTTATCAACGATCATTTATAATATATATGCACGAACAGTTCAATTTTGCCATAGAAGTACTTGGAACCATTGCGTTTTCCATGTCAGGAAGTTTTGCAGCCATGCAGAAACGGCTTGATCCTTTTGGCGTTCTTATTATTGCCTTTGTAACTTCTGTAGGTGGAGGAACTGTAAGAGACCTCTTGCTGGATATTCCTGTATTTTGGATGCATGATCTCCTGATGTGCGCCCTGATCATTATTACCAGTGTTGTTTCCATGGTATTCAAATCCCTTGAAAAAAACTTTAAGGTCACCTTATTCATCTTCGATAGCTTTGGACTAGGTCTGTTTACCATTATCGGAATTCAGAAAGGGCTTAATGTTGGCATCCATCCTCTGATCTGTATTGGTTTAGGAACAATTACAGGTTGTTTCGGAGGAATTATCCGGGATATATTACTGAACAGAATTCCATTGATTTTCAGAAAGGAAATCTATGCTACAGCATGTATTGTAGGTGGAGCTGCATTTTTATTAATGACAAAGTACACTCCGTTATCCTATACTTTTGTACAGATCTTTACGATTTTACTGATTGTAGCCATCAGAACACTTGCCGTGAAATACCAATGGCAGATACCTAAATTTTATGGCTATGATCAGACTTCAGAAATGTAATTACATATATTAGTAAGCATAAAAAAAGCACCTGAATCAGGTGCTTTTGGTTTTATCTGTAGTTTCTTACTAGAAGAATTTACCTCTATTTCTCATATTAGGATTGTGCATATGCTTCTGCATAGTTGGCATTTTCAACTGATCCTTCATCATTTTGATCTGATCCGTCATCATTCCTGCACTGTCTAATCTTTTAGCCTCATCCAATAGCTTTTGACCTTCCTGCTTTCTTCCTTTAGAAATAGCTGCCGCTGCAAGATTTAAAGTAGCCATTGCTCTGTCATGCTTCATATTCAATCCGTACTCCAAAGCTTTTTTCATTAAAGGCTCCACTTTTGTCGGGTGATCCTGAGCTTGTGTTAATCCTAATAAATAGTGGAAATATCCGTATTGAGTTTTATGAAGTTGTCCTTTATAGTCCGTAATTTTTGTTAACCATTCTGCCGCTTTCTCCATATTCTGTTTTCTCAACTGCCAGAATGCCAAAAGAATATACTCATTTTTAAAGTAAAGTACGATTGGAAATGCGGCAAGAAGAAAAACAACAATTCCCCATCCAAGATTTCTTGTGAAAATCATCATATAAAGTCCCAGAAGGATAAGAAGTGCTGCTACTGCAATTTTAATGTTCTTATTCATTATTAAATTTTAGAAGTGCAAAGATAATAAATTTAAAGGTTAAAGTTCAAAAACTCAATGGTGAATGGTCAATTCGCTGCACTTGTCAATTTTTATATCTGACAGCTATTCACGATTCATTTTGCGGAGCAAAATTTAACGATTGATTCTTAAGCTTCTTTTTTGATTCTTTCAAACGTCTGGAAACAGAAATCATAGCCATTTTTTTCGTCTTTTTCATGGCAGATTTCATGGGTCTTTTTCCAGATCTTCTCATCGATTTTCGGAAAAAAAGTATCCGCTTCAAGGGTAGCTTTTACCAGAGTAACCTCAAGTTTATCCACAATATCCATTGTTTGCTCATAGATGTTTCCCCCTCCGATGATGAAGACTTCTTCCTCAATCTTTTTAGCAAATTTCATTGCTTCTTTAAGGCTTCCCACGATAAGAATTCCTTCTTCAAACCAGTCTTTCTTTCTTGAAACAACAATATTAGTACGGTTAGGAAGTGGTTTCCCAATACTCTCATAAGTTTTTCTTCCCATAATGATCGGATGCCCGGAAGTAAGGTCCTTAAAATGTTTTAAATCTTTCGGAAGATGCCAAAGCAACTGGTTTTCAAAACCAATCTCGTTCTTCTCTCCCATTGCCACCACTATTGTTGTCATTCAAATATAATTTTCTACAAAATTAGCACATAATTTGTATATTTGATTAGCACAAAAAATTAAAAAAAATAAACTATGAAAAATAAAGGATGTCTGGGCGCCGGAACCATTGGTATCGCCCTCCTTATTATTGTTGCAGTCCTATTCTTTTGGGGAAAAAGCGGATATAACAGCTTTGTAGGCAAAGAACAGACTGTTAACGCAAAATGGTCTAATGTAGAGACTGTATATCAGAAAAGAGCCAATCTTATTCCTAATCTGGAAAGAACAGTAAAATCGTATTCAAAATTTGAGCAGGAAACTTTAACACAAGTTGTAGAGGCACGTTCTAAAGCTACTTCTATCAATATTGATCCTACTAACATGACGGAGGCAGATATTGCTAAATTCCAGGCTGCACAAGGAGAATTATCCGGTGCGCTAAGCAGATTAATGGCTGTGGTAGAGTCTTATCCTAACCTAAAAGCAGATCAGCAGTATATCAACTTCCAGAGAGAGTATACCGCTATTGAAAACAGTATCAGAACAGAAACGGTTTATTATAACGATGCTGCCAAGGATTACAACACCTCTATCAAGACTTTCCCCAATAATATTTTGGCGAATTTCACCAACTTTAAAGAAAAACCTTATTTCAAAGCTGATGCAGGAGCTCAGAAAGCCCCTGAAGTATTCAAATAATAATGGGTAATTTCCTTACAAATCAACAGATCGCTTCCCTTGTGGAAGCGATTCAGTCAGCAGAAGACCATTCTACAGGTGAGATTAGGGTACATATTGACTCTAATACGGAAAACCGTGATGCTAAGACAGCATTTAAAGTTTTCAAAGAGCTGTCTATGGATAAAACTACCGACAGGAATGCTGTGCTTTTTCATGTTAATTTTGAACAGAAGTACCTCACTATTATCGGGGATGTAGGAATTCATGAAAAAGTAAACCAATCCTATTGGGATCATCTGCATGACTATATTACCTCTGAATTTGCCAAAGGAAATTATTATCAGGCATTAAAAAGTGCAATTCTGAAAACAGGCCTTGAACTTAAAAAACATTTTCCTGTTGAAGGAGAAAATCCAAACCAACTTCCGAATGAAATTACATTCTCTTAAAATAGTATTTTCATTTTTACTGATCTGCTTTTACACTTTTGTATCAGCACAATATACTATTCCTCAAAAACCAGCAGTTTTATACCCTGTTTTTGATGAAGCAGGAATTCTTTCTCAGCAGGAAAAAGATGAGCTTAACAATAAACTTATCAAATTTGCAGATTCCACTTCCACAGAAATTGAAGTTGTTATCATTAAGTCTACTAAAGGCGAAGATATCAACTTTCTGGCCACTATGTTTGGTGAGCAATGGAAGATCGGAAAAAAAGGAGTAGATAACGGAGTAGTTTTCCTGATTGCTACAGAAGACCATACCATGTCTATCCAGCAGGGACGTTCCGTAGAACAATATCTGACGGCATCCATTGCAGGACAGATTCTGGATTATATCGTTACCCCTAATTTTAAAAAGGGACTTTGGTATGAAGGTATCAATCGGGGTACCTCAGCCATTATGGAAGCTGTTCAGGGCAAATTCAAACCTGTTCCTACCACAGCACCATCCGGTGGTGGCAGTGCGCTGAAAGTTCTTATTATTGCCTTTGTCATTTTTATCATCATTGCTATTCTCTTCGGCAACCGAGGCGGCGGCGGTGGTGGCGGTGGTGGCGGTAATTATGACGACGACGATGATGTCATCATCACTCGAAGAGGACGCAGAAATTATCCTGGTGGATTCTTCCCATTCCCAGGTAGTTTTGGCGGCGGTGGCTTCGGTGGCGGCAGTTCCGGAGGTGGTGGCGGTGGCTTTGGAGGCTTCGGCGGTGGAGGAAGTTTCGGAGGCGGTGGTGCTTCTGGAGGATGGTAATCTTACAAAAATTATATTTATTTATAAACAGATCAGGTCTTAACGACCTGATTTTTTATTTAAAAACTTAAAATAACTACGTTTCTTTGATTTTAATTAACATTTAACCTATATTCTCATATTAAAAAATTAACAAATCAACACAAAGCCTACCTTTTATTCAATATTTTTTTAGTATTTTTACTAAAAACAGGATTATGAAGAAGACGCTGGTAGTATTTGCACACCCTTATCTGGAGCACTCCAATTCGAATGTAGAGCTCATCAATTTCTACGTTCGCCACCAGCATTATACCTTAAGAGATCTTTATGAAGAATATCCTGATTTCCATATTGCCGCCTTCAGGGAAAGAAAGCGTTTAGCCAACTATGATCGCTTTGTGTTTCAGTTTCCATTGATCTGGTTCGGGATGCCACCTTTGTTAAGATTATGGATTGATGAAGTTTTTGATCGTGACTGGCTTCAGCCCGGAAAACATAATCCACTTGAAAATAAAGAAGTTTATATTCTGATAACCACTGGGGGAAAAGAAAGGTCTTTCAGTAAAACCGGGACGTATCAATATACTGTAGATGAACTAATTAGCGGATTGATTGTTTCGTTAAAGGTTTTCAAGGCTGATATCAAACATATCAAGATTGTTTACGAGGCCAATAAATTGTCAAAAAAAGAAATTATTCTGCATAAAAAAGAGTTTACAGAACTTCTCAATCAGTAATATATGGAGTCCAGCTTAGCGATGAACACATTAATTTTTCTGGGTGTAGCCATTATCATGGTTCCACTGGCCAGAAAATTGGGATTAAGTTCAGTAATTGGTTATATTTTAGGAGGAATTATCATTGGCCCCTATGTCCTCCGGCTTACGGGAAATAATGTTAATGATATTATGCATGCCAGTGAATTCGGAGTAATCATGCTTCTGTTCATTGTTGGTCTGGAACTGGAACCCCGAAAGTTCTGGGAGATGCGGAAGAAAATTATGGGATTGGGGCTCACGCAAATGCTTCTGACTATTTTATTATTATTTCTTGTGTTCATCAGTGTGGGTTGGAGAATAGATAAGGCTATTGCTGTTGCCATGTGTTTCGCGCTATCTTCTACGGCTATTGTACTGCAAACGTTACAGGAAAAGAACAACTTTAAAACTACAGCTGGGGAAGCATCATTCTCCACCTTATTATTTCAGGATATTTCGGTGATTCCTATTTTGGCCATTCTCCCAATTATTGCCAACTATAAAGCGAAGCATCATGATAATGAAATTCAGATCCTCATTCAAAAGCTTCCTCAATGGCTTCAGGCAGGAACAGTAATTCTTGGAGTTGCTTTATTAATTTTATTGGGCAGATATGTGTTTGTTCCTTTTTTACGGTATGTATCAAAATCCGGAATGGCAGAACTGTTAACAGCTTCTTCCCTATTCCTCGTTATTGGGGTATCTGAACTGATGGTTGTTATTGGGCTTTCTCCTGCATTAGGAGCTTTCCTTGCCGGGGTAATGCTGGCCAACAGCGAGTTCAGACATGAGCTTGAAGCGCAGATCAATCCTTTTAAAGGGCTATTGCTGGCTGTATTTTTTGTCAGCGTGGGATCAACAATCAATTTTAATATCATTCAAAAGGACCCATTATTTATTTTCAGCACTGTATTCGCAGTATTGGCCATAAAGTTTTTGGTCCTGTATACTATTGGAAAATTCTATAAAATAGATACTCCACAAAGTCTTTTCTATGCCTTCGCTCTTTCGCAGGTGGGAGAATTTGCCTTTGTCCTTATTAATTATGCTTCGGATCTTTATCTCTTAAGCCCCGAGTTGAATGCCCAACTGATGGCTGTAACAGCTATTACCATGTGCATCACTCCTATTCTACTTATTATCAATGATAAGTTTATTACTCCGAAGTTTATCCGGGAAATTCCCGAAGAGGAGCACGATTACAATATTCTGGACAGTGATGTAAGCCAGAAGAAGATTATTATTGTAGGTTTTGGACACTTTGGAAGTACTGTAGGGCGTCTTTTAAAAGCCAATAAAGTATCAGCAACGGTTTTGGACAGGGATTCTGACCGTGTGAAGCTTTTAAGAAGCTATGGCTTTAAGGTTTATTATGGAGATGCCACCAGAATTCCTATTCTAAGAGCTGCTGGAATTGAGGATGCTGAAATTCTGGTATTATGTCTTGATGATCCTGACGACAATATGTTTATTGCAGAACTTGTTCGTGAGCATTATCCGGAAGTAAAAATCTTTGTAAGAGCAAAAAACAGAATTGATGCCTATGAATATCTTAATAATGGAATCAATCATATTTATCGGGAAACATTGGGAACAGCCGTAGATATGGCTGTAGATGTACTTCATGAAGCCGGAATGAGAAAATATGCTGCAAGGCGTCTTGGGCAGAGATTCATGGCTATTGATAAGGCTTCCGTCAGAAAGCTTGCAAAGATGACAGAAGATCAAGATGTTGCTTTATTCAGTACAAAAGAAATCCTCCAGCGTGAAGAGGAATTATTAGCTTATGATAATCTTAATTTTGATACTAAAAACTGGGAAGGTTCCTCATCCACTGAGGAAGAAGATGAGGAAGAATCCCAAGATTAATTTATTGGATGTTTACACTTCCACCACTGCTTTCTTCTTTACTGATTGTTTTAAGGTCTCCTTTTTTGGAGATATCTACACTTCCTCCTGAAGAGGCTTCTGCCTTAACTGAAGATACGGCACTGATCTGAATACTGGCTCCACTGGATGCATCAGCTTCCAAATTATCTACAATAACGCCTTTAGCTGAAATGCTACTTCCGGAAGAAGAGCTGATCTCCCCATGTTTAGCTTTTCCGGAAATATCGATGCTTGATCCTGATGAAGATTCTATATCAAGATTTACAGCCCAGATTTCCCCACTGAAATGACTGCTGCTGCCTGTATTAATATTGAAGTCATTAGCTTCCAAATTTCCCGAGATACTTCCTGCACTTGAAGCCTCAACACTTGTTTTTTCCTGAGTAAATTTATCTTTCACATCAATGCTTGCCGCTGATTCTGCAATTAACTTTGTGAAGTCTCGGGTATAAATTTTTGCAGTAACTTTATTAATATTCATCACTCTGATCCCCGACTTGTAATGAATATGCAGTTTACCACCTTCATTTTCTACAAGAATTTCATCGATGATATTTTGAGGTGCTGAAATCACTACTTTTTCTGTATCAGACTTTATAATTTCTGCTTCTATTGCCTGAGAAACCTGAATTTCGTCAAAATCCCCATTGAATTCTCTCTGCTGAATGGGCCCTGAATCTTTATTGACAACCTTCTCTACCCAGCCACTTTTTTCTTTGTTTTTTTTCTCATGTCTTTCATTACATGAGGCTAATACCACTAAGGCTGAAAAAATAAAAAGAGTTCTTTTTTTCATGTTTATTTTTTTTATATATTATTTTTTTGATTATAATTTAATAACAACTAAAATATAAAAAATATTACATCTTCTTCTCATTATCCTTTTAGTCTGTATAATTCAACAGCTGGAAAATATTTTATGAAAGTAAAGGTTTATATTCCTGTTGATATAAAAATATTCCAAACAACCGTTTTATTAAATACATAGCTCAAAATAACCACTGTAAGGCAAGTTTTTAATATCTTTATGCTTTAATAACAACTATATTTATGAAGAATATTTCATCGGTATTATTAATTTCTGCCTTGGCGTTCAATCAATCTTGTACTACAATGAAACAGACCGATACTCAACAGGAACTTCCTGCCCCTGATCCATCATTATCTTCAAACCCTTTTATGAAGAAGAGCAAGCTTCAGTACGAAGCTCCGGAGTTTGACAAAATTAAAAACGAACATTTTAAACCGGCTTTTGAATTCGGATTGAAGCAACATGCTGCCGAAATTGAAAAAATTGCCAATAATCCAGCTTCCCCTACTTTCGAAAATACTATTGTTGCATTGGAAAAAAGTGGTGAAGTATTGAGAAGAGCACAAATTGTTTTTTCTAATCTTACCAGTGCCAATACAAACCCTACTCTACAGGCTTTGGATGAAGAATATGCTCCTATTTTTGCAGCACATTCTGACAAAATGTATCTGAATGAAAATCTTTATAAAAGAATCAAATCAATCAAAGAAGACGGACTTGACCCTGAAAGCAAGAGATTGGTACAGTATTATAAACAAAACTTTGAGATTGCAGGAGCGAACCTTTCTGCTGCAGATAAAGAAACATTAAAGCAGATCAATCAGGAGCTTGCTTCACTTTCTACACAATATGCTAATAAATTATTGGAAGCAAGAAAGCAGGGAGGGGTATTCTTTTCTGATGCAAAGGAACTGGACGGACTTTCTGCTGACGAAATTGCAGCGGCTGCAGCTGATGCTAAAACAGCAGGACAACCGGGTAAATATCTTCTTGCCTTACAAAATACAACTCAACAGCCTCTTTTACAAAACCTGAAAAACAGAACAACCAGAGAAAAGCTATTCAAAGCTTCATGGACAAGAGCTGAAAAAGGTGATGCTAACGATACAAGAGAAACTATTGAAAAACTGGCTAAGATCAGACTGAAGAAAGCTCAGATTCTTGGTAAAAAGAATTTTGCAGAATGGAAGCTTCAGGATCAAATGGCAAAAACCCCGGAAGCTGCTACGAAACTAATGAATCAGGTGGCTACACCAGCTGTAGAAACAGCAAGGCGTGAAGCTAAAGATATTCAGGATCTTATCGATCAGCAAAAAGGAGGTTTCAAGGTTGAACCTTGGGACTGGAATTTCTATGCTGAACAGGTAAGAAAAGCTAAATTTGATCTTGATGAGAGTGAGATTAAACCTTATTTCGAAATCACAACGGTTTTAGAAAAAGGAGTCTTCTTCGCTGCTGAAAAATTCTATGGATTAACTTTCAAAAAGAGAACAGATCTTCCTGTTTATCACCCGGATGTAGTAACTTATGAGGTTTTTGATCATGATGGAAAATCTATCGCTATCTATTATCTGGATTTCTACACAAGAGATTCTAAAAACGGAGGTGCATGGATGAGTAACTTTGTAGAGCAGTCTTACCTTATGGGAACAAAACCGGTAATTGTAAATTGCTACAATTATCAAAAACCAGCTCCGGGAAAACCTTCATTAATTAGTTTTGATGATGTTTCAACTATTTTCCATGAGTTTGGGCACTCTATCCACGGAATGTTTGCAAGCCAGAAATATCCATCTCTTTCAGGAACCAATGTACCAAGAGACTTTGTAGAATTCCCTTCTCAGATCAATGAGCACTGGGCACTGGATCCTATGGTTATAAAGAACTACGCAGTTCATTATGAAACAAAACAACCTATTCCTCAAGCTCTGGTAGATAAAATTAAAAAAGCGGCTACCTTCAACCAAGGTTATATGACTACAGAATTGATTTCTGCAGCTGCTTTAGACATGGATTGGCATTCTGTAACGAATGAAAGCCAGTTGATCCCTGTTTTAGATTTCGAAAAACAATCTTTAAACAAGCACGGATTTACTTTAGCAACGGTTCCGCCAAGATATCATACGCCTTATTTTGCTCACATCTGGGGTGGCGGATATTCGGCTGGATATTATGCTTATCTATGGTCCGAAACACTGGATAACGATGCATGGGAATGGATCAGCAACAACGGTGGATTAACCAGAGAAAACGGCGACCGTTTCAGAAAATATATTCTTTCCGTAGGAAATTCTGTAGATCTTAACCAGGCATTCAGAGATTTCACAGGACACGATCCGGATATCAAGCCTTTATTAAGAAACAGAGGGTTTATTAAATAATACAATTGAAGCATTCTTTTAAGAGTGCTTCTTTTTTTTGACTAAAACCTGAAATATCAGTTCAATGGAAAATAAGTTTTGGCTAAAGCCAATGGATTGATTACATTAGTTAGAATGAGCTAAAGCCCGTTTCTATTGAATATATTCATCTAAAAATTCAATTTAAAACAGGAAAATAAACATCTGAATTCTCATTGACTACGTCTAATCTTAGATTTCTGACGAACGAAGAATCTCAACATAGGTATTCAAAAATTATAGTTTGAATTCCTACGGAATGACAAAAACGAGGAAAAACATATCTGAAAGATAATTTCTGAGGTTTTAGAATAAGTTTGAACTAAAACTGATAGAATGATTACACTATTTTAGAACAGATTAAAGCCCATTCCTATTGATATTTATTCTATTTTTGTGGCTTAAAATTTTAAATAAGAAAGATGAATTGTCCCTGCTGTTCAGGAAAATCCTATGAAGAATGCTGCAAGCCTTATCATACAGGAGAAAAACATGCTCCAACAGCTGAAGCATTGATGCGTTCCCGATTCTCAGCCTTTGCGATCCCGAACGGTGAATATTTAATGGAAACTACTCTGCCGGGAAAACGAAAATACCATAACAAAAAGGATTTACAAGAGTGGGGTGAGATTAATGAATGGACAAAACTCGAAATCATTCAGACTCCCGCTTTAAACCATGTAGAGTTTAAGGCTTACTATACAGACCAGGACGGTCATCAGCAAATCCATCACGAATTTTCTGTCTTTCAGAAAATGCATGAGCACTGGTACTATGTTTCAGGTGAATTTTTAGACTAATAATATGAAGAAGAATTTTATGTACACATTGCTGCTCATGCTTTGCAGCTTTAGTATTTTCAATGCCCAAACTGCTGAGGATAAAAAGGAGATTTCCATTGCTGTAACTGACATTTTAAAAGGGTTTCAAACCAAGAACGGTGATATCATGAATAAATATGTGAACCCCACTTATGGTGTTGGTGTCCTTTTTAAAAGTGGTGGAGATCTTGGATTTGTTTTAAATGAGGATATAAATTTCAATAGGTCACTAGGCTACATTCAAAAAGCATGGAATATCAGAAATCAGTCTCCAATCCAGTTTGATACTGCTTTTGAATATGATTTAAACCACAAAAAGTGGAAAAAAGAAGGATTATCTGTACAATTTAATTCTAATGCTGTAAATGCTTATGCAAATAAATTCTTGTCCCAGTATTCTGTAAAAGATCAGGAGATTTTTAAAATCAATTCCAATCCTAAAAATGTGGTTTTTGTAACACTTGCTGAGAATACTAAGGAGAGTGCTCCTATTAATGGATTTCGATTTGTCATGACAAAGATTGAAGGAAAATGGTTCCTTACCTTTATTGATGTGACGGAGTATGATACGGAATAAGACTGTGAAATAAACTATTTCGTCAAATCTTTGATTTGACACCACTCCGTCGGAGGGGAATGCCAAGCACTATTTGACTATTATTACTGATAAGAAATACCCCACAGAATGCTCTGCGGGGTATTTTTATTTTATTTAAGCCTGGATCTTTGTGAAAACCAAAGCAATAAAAAATGTCCGAAAAAATCAGACACTTATATTATTTTTTAGTGAGCCTCAGTTCCGTCAATTCCGTGAGCGTGACCGTGAGATAATTCCTCTTCTGTTGCAGGACGAGTGTTTAAAACTTCTACCTGGAAATCTAACACTTTACCAGCCATTGGGTGGTTAAGGTCTGCTACTACAGCTTCCGGAGTTATTTCTACTACAAAAGCCTGGAAGTTATTTCCTTGGTTGTCTGATAAAGGTAAAATGGCTCCAATTGGAGGGGTTCCTGATTCTTTGAACATTTCAAGTGGTAATTGTGCAATAGCATCAGGCTGTCTTTCTCCGTAAGCTTCTTCAGGCTGAATTACAAAAGCAGCTTTATCACCAGCTTTCAAACCTAGGATATTTTCTTCAAATTTTGGAATCATCATTCCAACACCATACAAAAATGTAAGTGGGTTTTCTGCTGTGGTTTCTTCTACTAGAACTTTAGTTCCATCTGCTTCGATTGTGTGAAGTATATACTTTACAGCTACAACGTGATTGTTTTCAATTGTCATATTTTCTTTTTTTGTCGTGATTTTCCTTCACGATTAACACCACAAATATAATGTTTTTGAAATGATTTGATTAAGTTGAAAGCTTGGAGATAGAAGAAGGAAGCTATGAAGGGCATAAAGAATAATTACGGCTCTTTTTTCCATCCCAAAAATATTTTCATGAACTATCAGAAATTATAAGATTACCAGAAACTTCCGGCATCATTCTTCCAGCTTCCAGCCTTGTTACTTCTTTTTCCTAGATTCTTCTCTTTTTTTCTGTCTTAAAACATACAAATACAAACTTTCAACTTTCGCCCTTGCCCAATCTGTTTTGCGTAAAAATTTCAATGACGAATTGATACTTGGGTTATCTGTAAAACATTTGATGTTAATTTGTTTCCCCAATTCCTCAAACCCCTGATAATATTCTACAAGTTCTTCAAGAATAGCATCAAGTCTTTTTCCGTGTAAAGGATCTTTTGATTTTTCTTCCATAACGCAGTAAAATTAAAACATTTTATCAGACTTAACGACTAAAATTGTTTCAACTCTTAATCTTTAGTATTTTTGATGAAGCTATTTCTTACCCCTAAAATTATTCGTTACCAAAATATGAGCAAAAACAACGAAGTAAACAGAAAAAAAAATAAAAATAAAATCGACCAGAAAAAGCGCAAAGCACAAAATGCAGAAGCAGAAAGGAAAGCACGTTTAAAACAAATTCATCAAGATTTTAAAGCAAAAGAAGCTGATGATAAACTATGAAAATCTTTTATTATTAAACCGAATGATTTTTAAAAGCTTATATTTCCTTTAAACATTGATACACTTTTTATGAAAATTCTACATACAGCCGACTGGCATTTAGGAAAACGACTGGATCGCTTCTCCCGATTGGAAGAGCAGGTTTCAGTGATGGAAGAAATCATCACAATTGCTGATGATGAGCATGTTGATATGATCCTTATTGCCGGCGATCTGTTTGATAATTTCAACCCTTCCGTAGAAGCTGTTGAGCTTTTTTATAAAACCCTGAAACGTTTATCTCAAAACGGAAAACGTCCTGTAATTGCTATTTCAGGAAACCACGACTCTCCTAACCTCATCGATGCTCCGGATCCGTTGGCCAGAGAATGCGGAATTATTTTAATAGGTCATCCCAAAGCAGAAATTGTTCCGTTTGAAACAGAACATTTTAAAATTACCCATTCAAAAGAAGGTTTTATAGAAATGAAGATCAACACTATTGATTTTCCTATACGACTATTGCATACTCCTTATGCCAATGAGGTCCGTTTGAAGGAATATTTGGGAGAAAATAAGGAGGAAGAGATCAATAATGTACTTTCCAGAACCTGGAAAGATCTTGCAGACCAGTTCTGTGATGAAAACGGAATCAACCTTCTGACTGCCCATTTATATATGAATAAAAGAGGGGCTGAGATCTTGGAGGAACCTGAAGGAGAAAAACCTATCAAAATCGGGAATGCAGATCTTATTTATTCCGATAGTATTCCTGAACAGATTCAATATACGGCTTTAGGCCACCTGCATGGTTTTCAGAATATCGGAACAAAGGAAAAACCGGTAATTTATTCCTCTTCTCCCCTATGCTATAGCTTTAGTGAAGCAGGGCAGACAAAATATGTTTCAATTATTGATATTGAACCGGGAAAACCCGTTTCGTATGAAAAAAAGGTATTGAAAAGCGGAAGAACTTTAGTAAGAAAAACGTTTACATCCGTTGATGAAACCGTTCAATGGCTGGAAGAACATCCATATACTTTTATTGAACTGACATTAGAAAGCGAAACCTTTTTAACGGCTGATGAACGAAGGCTGATCTATCAGTCTCATACTGGAATTGTACACCTTATCCCAAAAGTTAAAAACAAGGAATTTGGGAAAGAAACAAGTCATGAAATTAATCTCAACCAGAATATAGAAACATTGTTCAAGGATTATTTTAAATCAAAAAATGCAGGCCAGGAAGCCAATGAAGAACTGATGAAACTGTTTAACGAAATTTTAAATGCCTAAGCTATGATTCCTATTCAATTAACCGTTGAAGGTTTATATTCTTATCAGGAACGTCAGACCATTGATTTCAAAAATCTTACGGAAGCTGGATTATTCGGTATTTTTGGAGCTGTAGGTTCCGGAAAATCCTCAGTTCTTGAGGCTATTTCTTTTGCTTTATATGGTGAAACGGAACGTCTGAATATGCGTGACAAAAGAGCATATAATATGATGAATTTAAAATCAAATTCCTCCTATATTGAGTTTGATTTTATAAATTATGAAAATAAGCTTTTCCGTGCTACCAGGGATTTCAGACGGAATTCTAAAAAATTCGAGGATGTAAAACCTTATTCTGTAGCGTTCTATGAGAACATCAACGGAAAATGGGTTCCTTTGGATCATTCCAATGCAGAAGAGATTATTGGTTTAAGCTATTCCAACTTTAAACGTACCATCATTATTCCTCAGGGGCAGTTTAAGGAATTTCTTGAATTGGGTGCTGCAGACAGAACGAATATGATGAAGGAAATTTTCAGTCTTCAGCGTTATGATCTGCAGAATAATGTTTCTGCTTTGAATACCAGAACCCGATCAGAACTGGATCAGCTTGAAGGTCAGCTGAAAGGTTTTGAAGAGATCAGTGAGGAAAAAATTCAGCTCCAGAAAGACCTTTTGAGAGAGGAACAGAAAAAACTTGTTCAGGCCAATGACAAGTTTGAAAAGGTTTCCCAGACTTATCAACAACTGAAAAATTTAAAAACCGATTTTGAAAGCTTACAACAAAACCGGGAGAACTTCAACAAACTTTCTGAGCAGAAACCTCAGATGGATGCATTGGAAGCTCAATCAGAGCTCTATGAACGTACCTTCAGTGTTTTCAATCCATTAATTACTGAAAAAAACAGGCTTTTCAAAAGTGTTGCTGAAAAAAGGGATGAAAAAGAAGGTCAGATTAAAGCTGTACAGGAAACAGAAATTGCTTTTAATCTTGTAAAGGAACAGCTCATTGTTTTGGAACCGAAATTCAAAGCTTTGGAACAGTCTAAAATACAGGAAAACGATTTAAGTCTTATTGTACAGATCCTGAAGTTTTATGATGAGATCAAAACGCTTAATGAAAGAACTCAAAAAGGATCAGCTAAAGTAGCAGAAGTTGAAGCTCAAAAGGATATCATTCAGAAAAAAATTACTGAACTTTCTAAAAACCTTGATGTTTTAAAAGGACAAAAGCTTGATACTTCTTTACTTTCCCATGTAGGTAACTGGTTTATTCAACATAAGAATTTCAAAAAATCACAACAGGAACAACTTGAAAAAACTGAAAAACATCAGAAGCAGATTGAACGGATTGCTGAGGAACTGAAACCTTTTGCTCTTCAGGAAAACTTTAAAGCTGATTTCAATATTAAAAAAGAAGCTCTGGAAGTACAGAAAAAGGAACTTTCTCAAAAGCTGGATCATCTGAAGATTCAAAAGGAACTTTCCCGTTTTGCGAATGAACTTCATGATGGAGAAGCTTGTCCTCTTTGTGGTTCTCAGGAGCATCCTCATATTGTGGAATTTCATGATGTAAATGCTGAGCTACAGGAAATTGAAAAGAAAATAAAAACGGTTGAACAGGAAGCTCATCAACTTCAGCAACAGGAAACCGCTGTTGATAAAATTCTGGACAGAAAGAAAATCTTTGAAGAACAGTTAATCTCTGAACAGAAAGTTCTTCAACAGATCCAAAAGGATATGGAAACCCATCTTCAACAGTTTACGTGGAAAACATTCAGTCCGGATCATGAGGACGATTTTGAGAAGAAACGTTTGGATTCTTTCGCTGTGGAAAAGAAAATTGAAGAAACGGACAAAACAATCAATCGGGAACGTGAAAACCTTGAAAAGGAGAGTAAAGTTCTTGAAAAATACAAAAATGCTCTGGAAACTTTCAAGCTGGAAGAGGCTACGAAGCAGAAAGAAATCAATATCAGCCGTTCGAACCTTAAAATTCTGGAGTGGGAGCATTATGCACAAAAAACTGTAACAGAAGTTGAAGAAGCTCATCAGAAATTAGCACAATCCAATACAGAGATAGAACAAAGTTATCAAAAGGCGGCTCAACAGGAAAAAGATCTTGCCCCTAAGCTTGCAGAACAAAAAGCAATTGTCAGCCAATCCGAAAAACAGATTGTAGAGTTTGAAAAAGAAATTTCAGAGAACCAGCTGACTATTGATAAGGCTTTAAATGAAAATCATTTTACAACATTTAATGAAGTAGAAAATATCCTTCAGCAGGAAATCAATATTCAGGAAGCAAGAGCTAAAATCCAGCAATTCAAAATTGATTTTGAAACCCTGAAAAAAGTGATTGAAGCACTAGAACTGAAACTAAAAGATCTTTCCTTTGATGATGAGCAGTTTTCATTGGCTGAAAAACAGTTTGGAGAAGCCCAGACGGAATTAAAACAAATCAATGATGCTGTTGTTACCATGGCCGCTGAAAAGGAAAGATTAGAAAAAGAATACAAGAAAAAGGAAGAACTTCTAAAGGAATTAACAAGGCTTCAGAAACGCTCTGAAAATCTAAAATTGATGATGAATCTGTTTAAAGGTGCCGGCTTTGTTCAGTATGTTTCTTCTATCTATCTGAGACAGCTATGCGATCATGCGAATACCCGTTTCCATAGAATGACCAGAAATCAATTGAGCTTACAGCTTAATGAAAATAATGATTTTGAGATCATCGATTACCTCAACGAAGGCAGAAGCAGAAGTGTGAAAACGCTTTCGGGCGGACAAGCATTCCAGGTATCTTTAAGTCTAGCATTAGCCTTAGCGGAAAGTGTTCAATCCAATGCTCAGGCAGATAAAAATTTCTTCTTTATTGATGAAGGTTTCGGGACTCAGGATACGGAATCCGTAAATATTGTATTTGAAACGCTTACTAACCTGATGAAGGAGAACAGAATTGTGGGAATTATCTCTCACGTAGAAGAGCTTAAAGAGAAGATTCCTACAGCACTCAATATTATTAAGGATGAGGAAAGAGGAAGTCTGATTGAGATCATATAATTTTAAAACCACAAAAGTCACAAAAGCTTATTTTGAGACACTTTAGTTCACATAAGTAGGCTGACAATTGAACTGCTTAAAAAGTTCACATTAGTTGAAAATCAAAGATTTTCATAAGGCCTGAGTGTACTTCTTATGCGTACATTTTGTCACTTAAAAATAACTAAAGTGTTCAAAAACTTTTGTGACTTTTGTGGTTAAATAGTATCTGTAATTACAGGTTTTGGACCAATGGTTTCACTTCTTTCCCGAATAACTCAATAGATTTCATCATGATATCATGAGCCGGATCACCAATATCCATATGCCCAATAAATCTTGTGATTCCAAACAGCTCTTTCATATAAGCGATTTTATCTGCTACCTCAGCCGGACTTCCGATGAATAATGCTCCATCTTTGCTTCTTCCGCCATCATACTGCATTTTAGTGTAAGGAGCCCAGCCTCTGGAAGCCCCTATCCTATCCATCTGAGACTTATAGTTGTGGAAATATCCGTCTACCACACTCTGATCGTCACTTACAAAGGTATGTGAGTGAATCGCAATCTGCATTTTAGACATATCATGCCCTGCTTTTTGATATTCCTGTTTGTAGAATTCGATCAGGTTTTTAAACTGAATCGGCATTCCCCCAATAATTGCGACCACTAATGGCATTCCTAACTGAGCAGCACTTAAAACAGACTGTGGAGTTCCTCCTACCGCTCTCCAAATGGAAAGTTTACCGTCATTTTTTGCTCTTGGATATACCGTCTGATCTTTCATTGGGGCACGAAGCTTTCCTGACCAGGTCACATTTTCCTCAGAATTGATTTTCAATAATAAATCCAGCTTTTCGTCAAAAAGCTCTTCATAATCATTCAAAGAATAGCCATATAGCGGAAATGATTCAATAAAACTTCCACGTCCTACGAATATTTCTGCTCTTCCATTTGAAATTAAATCCAATGTTGAAAAATCTTCATATACTTTTACCGGTTCAGATGAGCTTAAAACCGTAACACCACTCGCCAGTTTTATATTTTTTGTCATGCTTGCCGCTGCAGCCAGTATCATTTCCGGTGAAGAAACAGCATAATCCGGACGGTGATGCTCTCCCATCGCAAAAACATCTATTCCTACCTCATCCATGAATTTTACCTGCTCCAATATTTCATGAATTTTGTTTCCTGCATCTCTATATTTCCCGGTTGACTGGTCAAAAGCCAAATCACCGAACATTCCTATCCCTAATTCCATATTGTTGATTTTGATTTTATATAGGCAAATTTACATCTATAGAAACGTAAATGCATTGATGTTTGATAAGATCGATAATATGCTTTAAAGACTAGTAAATTTAATTTTATTAGGTTGAAAAACGCAAAGGCGTAATTTTTTCAAACTGTATTCCGCATATTTTAAGGCGCAAGAAAATCAAACATTTTCAACAAAATTTACCCTGATTTTTGCCACGAATACCTGAATTCTTTTTATTCGTCCATCCATGGCAATTATAAAGCAGTGTTCAATTTTATCACAGATAAAATCCTTGTGACTTAAAACAGCATCATAGTAAGTACTCTTTTTCCCTTTGCGTTTTCCCAACAAAAAATCCAACCGAAATGGCTGGATTTTAATATTATTTCTTCAGATACTGATCAAAATAATCTGTGATTTTCTGCATCAGGTGAACCCTGTCTTTTCCAATTACATTATGCGGATGTCCGGGATAAGCAAAGTAATCTAACTGAACTCCATTATCCACTGCCGATTTAATGAACTTAATGGAATGCTGCCATACCACTACATCATCTTGTGCACCGTGGATCATCAATAGTTTTCCTTTCAGATTCTGAACTTTATCTAAAAGATTAGCCGTTGCATATCCTTGTGGGTTTTCCTGTGGAGTATCCATATATCTTTCTCCATACATGATTTCATACATATTCCATTCAATGACCGGTCCACCAGCTACTCCTACTTTAAATACATCCGGTTTACGAAGCATGAAGCTTGTCGTCATAAATCCACCGAAGCTCCATCCATGAATTCCCATTCTGTCACCATCTACGTAAGGAAGGGATTTAAGATAGTCAACTCCTTTCATTTGGTCGTTCATCTCCGTTGTTCCCAGGTTTCTGAAAACAGCCTGCTCAAACTTCATTCCACGGTTGGCAGAACCTCTTCCGTCCATTGTGAAGATAATATATCCGTTTTGAGCCATATATTCATACCAAAGATTTCCGGAAGCTGGGAAGCTGTTTGTAATCAGCTGTAAGTGCGGTCCGTTGTACAGATAAACAATGGTTGGGTATTTTTTGTTCGGATCAAAGTTCGTTGGCAAGATGATCTTTCCATATAAAGGAGTTCCGTCATCAGCCTTTAATTCTACATTTTTAATTTCCGGTCTCTGATAATTCTTTAATGGATTTTCAGAAGTAAGAATATTGGTCGTTTTTAAATTCGAAGTATTAATAATATTTCCTACTCTAGGTGTATTTCCATTACTGTAAGCATCATAGATATAATTTCCATCATTGCTTAGGACTCCAAAATGCATTCCTTCAGCAGCGTCCAATCTTTCCATCTTGAAGTTTGCCCAGTTGATCTTATATAAATGTCTTTCCAAAGGAGTTTCTTTGGTAGAAGTAAAGAAAATTTCTTTTTTCTTTTCATTAAATCCTAAAACCTCAGTGACCAGCCAGTCCCCTTTTGTGATCTGAGCAACCAATCCTTTTTCAAGATTGTAATGGAACAGATGATTGTATCCTGTTCTCTGGCTCTGCCAGATGAAATCCGTATTTGAATTCGGGAAGAACGTAAGCGGGTGCTGGGGTTCTACATATTTATTATCTGTTTCTTCAAATAAGGTTTTTACCAGAGTCCCTGTAGCAGCATCATATTGGTTCATCTTCATGTGATTCTGCCCTCTGTTTAGTACTCCTACAAAAATATATTTTGAATCAGGGCTCCAGGTAACTGCCGTCAGGTATTGGTCTTTTTCACCATCAATCTTCAGGAAAGTTGTATTCTGAGTTTTGATATTGAAAACCCCTAATGTTACCTGATGAGAAGTTTGCCCAGCCATTGGGTATTTGATGTTGTGGTTTACAGCTGGGGTTACAGACCAGTCAATAATTGGGTAGTCTGCCACCATCGTCTGATCCATTTTATAGAATGCTACACTTTCAGAGTTTGGTGCCGGGAAAATTCCGGTATCAATCCCAAATTCATTTCTGTGAACAGTTTGACCGCTGATGATATTCTCATTAGCTTCATTGGTAACGGCTATGGTTTTCCCGTTTTTATTAACAAATAAATTATTCTTTGCTGTAAAGGCAAAAGTCTGCCCATCACCAAACATTTTTACATTAGCAGCATCCTGATCTATGGTAGCTGAATTCTTTACTTTCCAGTCGTTTCCAGATTTTTCAATCCAGAACATCTTCCCATTTGTATTGAAATATCCACTAGATGTTCCTGTGAACTTAATAGAAGGGACAGATTTCAGTTTATTATCTGCAAACTGTCTGTTCAGCTGCGTCAGAGATATCAGCGTATCCTGTTTGTTTGTTTTTAAATCTGTAGCCAGATATCCGCCTTTTACAGACTGAATATAGGATTTCCCGTCTGCAGACCATGAAAACTGTGAAATATTTTTCACGGCAAGGTTGGTTCTCATTCCATTTACAGCCTCCGCCATTGTAAACTTCTGCGTCTGGGCAAATGCTGAGCTACCCAAAACAAGCATCAATAAAGAAAATTTATGTAATTTCATTGTATAAAATTGAATCCCTCAAAAATAAGAAATAAAAACCATCCGTTAAGAAACGTTAAAATAAAACATTCATAAAATGGAATTAATACATTGATAGAAATTATTTCTTAACTTAATAGTAGAATTTTGTGTTGCTAGTTGGGGAAACACGAAGACGCAAAGTTGGTTTAAAAAAGTATGTTTTTAAGACGCAAGGATTTTATCCGCGATAAAATAGATTGAGTATAACAAAGTAAAAAAGGAAATTCATCATTCAAATGAGATTATTTCATTTCTTATCCTATATCAATGACTCGTATATGCTCTCTGTTCTAAATTTGCATCATTAATAATAACAAAAAAATACAAAATTACAATGGCAACAAAATGGATTTTAGACCCAACACATAGTGAGATTACTTTCAAAGTAAAACACATGATGATTTCTAATGTAAAAGGAAGCTTCAGAACTTTCACAGCTGAAATTGAATCTGAAGATGAATTCTTTGCAAACGCTAAAACTACAGCTACTATCCAAACGGATTCTGTATTCACTAATAATACTGACAGAGATAATCACTTAAAGTCTGCTGAGTTCTTCAATGCTGAAGCTCATCCAACCATCACTTTTGATTCTCTGAACCTGAACAATGAAGTGGTAGGAAACCTTACGATCAACGGAATTACAAAACCTGTATCATTAGATGTAGACTTTGGTGGAATTAATGTAGACCCATGGGGAAATACAAAAGCAGGTTTCTCTTTTGAAGGAAAAATCAGCAGAAAAGATTTCGGACTGAACTGGAATGCAGCTCTTGAAGCAGGAGGTGTAATGGTAAGTGATGATGTAAAAATCGCTGGTGAATTACAGTTTGTAAAACAAGCGTAATTGATAACATACATTATAAAGGGTTCAGGGATTTTTACTAAAAAACCTTGGACCTTTTCTTTTTTATTAATATTCAATCCTTATGAACCTCAACGATCTTCAAAATATAAGTGAAAGTTTCAACAATACACAGAGAATGCCGGTTTTATTCCTTGGGCACGGTTCTCCGATGAATGCTATTGAAGAAAACCAATTTGTACAGGGATTCCGCAAGACAGCCACTGAGATTCCAAAACCGAATGCTATCCTATGTATTTCGGCACATTGGTATACGCCTGGAACTTTCGTTACCGCTATGGAAATGCCCAAAACCATCCATGATTTTTATGGATTCCCGAAGGAATTATTTGAAGTGCAATACCCCGCTCCCGGAAGTCCGGAACTCGCCAAAGAGACTGCTGAACTTCTATTACCTGCAGAAGTGAAAGAAGATTATAATTGGGGGTTGGATCATGGGGCATGGTCTGTTATCAAACACTTATATCCTGATGCCAATATTCCGGTAATCCAACTGAGCATTGATTATACAAAACCTCCACAATACCATTATGACCTTGCCAAAAGGCTGAATAAGCTTCGTGAGAAAGGAATTCTGATTATAGGAAGTGGAAATATTGTTCATAACCTGCGTATGATCGATTGGAAGAACATCAATACTGTAGGAGCTGGTTGGGACTGGGCGATAGAAGCCCGTGAAAAAACCAACAATTGGCTTCTGGATGGCAATTTTCAGCAGATTATTGATTATCATAAACAGGGAACTTCCTTACAGTACGCTGTTCCTACTCCTGACCACTATTTACCCTTGATCTACACTTTAGGGTTAAAGGATCAGGCTGAAGAATTAGTCCTATTTAATGATGAACTTATTGGTGGTTCGCTGAGTATGACAAGCGTAAGAATAGGATAATGTGATATTATAATAAAAAGGAAACACTTCAGCTGAGATGTTTCCTTTTCTTTTTTTTAGTATTATTATTTATTTACTGTACTGCTTTCAAGACATTAATGTTTCCATAACCATAACTTGAATTAACAGTTGGATAATACGTTGCCGACTGTCTCATTTTATTAAGCACCTGATCTCTGGTCCATGATGGATTTTTAGCCCAAACCAGCGCTGCAATTCCTGCAGTAGCAGCTGTTGCTACTGAAGATCCGCCTACATAATCAGCCTGTCCGTTATAATAACTTAAAACAGGAACTGTATTTCCTGACGATCTTTCCATTTGGAAAGTAAAATCAATCTGGCTTCCAGAGTGGCAAACATCACATTTTTGGTTGGATGTACCTTCTTTTACCCCAGTTATAGCTTGCGTTTCAGACATTGAAGCTGGGAAAATAACACCTACAAAATTTGTAAAGCTGGTAGAGGTTCCTCCTGCACAGAAAATCAGTTTTCCTCTGGCATAAGCATATTTCACTCCATCCTCAATTTTTCCTACTGAAAAAATATGCCCCATAGACATAGAGATGATCTTTACAGTGGTATTATTTCCTAATTCTGTAAATGCAGTTTTCACACCATTTTGTTCACTGGAAGTTTCCAGTACAACATTTTCGGCAGCACGATAAGCGATAAGATTTGCATTATAAGCAACTCCTACTGGAAGTCCTGCATTGTTTCTAGGAGCAGTCATTACAGAAGCCATTTTAGTTCCGTGCCCGCACTGATCCGCGGAACCATCAGAATTATAAACCCCGAATTTACTGATCGTTCTTCCTGACGATGCTCCATTATTAAAGCTGGATCCCAATAAAGACTGATCCGGAGAAACTCCTGTATCAATAAGACCGATAGTGACTCCAGCTCCGGTACTGTAACTCCAGGCATCAGGGATATTATGTTGGGTAAATGCCCACGGAATTTTTGCACTTGGCGTTGTGGAGGTATAATCTACCGCACTTAAAGTAGCTGTGGAAAAACCACATCCTGAAGAACCGCTGCCTGAAGATTTTGCGGTGGTATTGTATTTAGCTTCGTTTTCGAAATAATGATAGTCTGCAGGTTCTACATACCGGATGTTCTTCATCTGGCGAAGAGCTGTTATAGTTTCCTCCTTTTCGATGGTAACATCCATCTGGTTAAGATATTTATCAGAATTCAAGAGAAATCTTGCAGATCCTCTCCCTTCATATTTTTCAATGAGATTTAAAATCTCTTCTTCCATATTTTTGTTATCCGGAGATTTACTTCTGTCAAAATCGTCTTTGGATGAACCAAATCCAATAGATACCATTCTGTTGCCACGGAAAATGGCACTCCAAAGAAAATGATCAGATTCGTTCTTCCAATTGAAAGCTCCATCCTTTTTTATAGCCTGATTGATCCTTTCATTGATTTGTTTTTCCGTTAACGGAGTTTTCTGAGACATTTCAATATTTGAACTCTCATTGCGAAGTTCTTCCTGTGTACAGGAGTTTAAGGCAAAAAATAATGCCAGGAAAAATACACTTTTTTTCATATGTTATAATTTTGATTGGAGCCACAATATAACACTTTCATGAGAATTAAAAGTTTTAAAAAAGTGAATTTAGCATTATATGAATATTAATTTTGAAGATAATAGTTTAATATTCTTAAATAAGTGATTTTTAATGAATATTAGTATAAATTATAGATAAAACAGACCACCCTGTCAAAAATTCTTTGAATTTTTGGTACTCCTCCAGAGAACGGGAATTTCAACTCCTTCAACTGAAGTATTATTTTCCTATTTCAATTCTTTCTCAAAACATACACTGCTCTCTACCCCAATGTACTGTCCATAATTAGGAATTTTTTGGAATCCATTTTTTTCATATACAGAAATTGCATTGGTAAGGTCCTTGGAAGTTTCAAGAACTGCCTTTTGATAGCCTAATTCCTTAGCCCAACTTTCCAATTCTTTTACAATGGCAGAACCTAAACCTCTTTTCCTAAACTCAGGGTTCGTAAACATTCTTTTGATTTCAACGGTATCTTCTGTAAATTCCTTGAAGGCACCACACGCTGCAGGAACTTTATCAATATAAACTACGATACAGTTTTTAATCATATCAATTTTATTAAACTGGGCAAAAAATGCATCATCATCTCCATTATGTTCGGCAAGGTTGGCATCAAGAGATTTCACAAGGATTTTAAAATCTGAAGAATTGGAATCGGTTCTTTGTATTATCATTATTTTTTCATTAAAATTTAAAATCTACGTCTTGTATTTTATTTACATAGATAATATTGATTATACTCTCTTATTATTCAATCTATGAAATCAGTAATATCTACGAGAGTAAAATAGAAAAGCTCCCTTTCGGAAGCTTTTCAGTTTTATTTGATTAGTTTACAATAAACTTTCTTTCCCTGATGAGCTCCGCAATGGCAAGCATATCCTGACCTATCAATCTGTCGTCTTCAAGCTTAGCAACTTTAGAGCGAAGAATCGTGAAGTTTTCTTCAATGATCTTAGAACATTTTGAAGGTCTTCTGAATTCCAATCCCTGAGCTGCAAACATTAATTCAACCGATAAAATATTAACCAGATTTCCAAGAACCTGATTGAATTTTCTTCCTGAGATACTTCCCATAGAAACGTGATCTTCCTGTCCTAAACTTGTAGGAATAGAATCTGCAGATGCCGGGAAACACAATGTTTTATTCTCTGTTACCAACGCTGCAGAAGTATACTGAGGGATCATAAATCCTGAATTCAATCCCGAGCTTTCTGTTAATAATCTCGGAAGTCCGTATTTTCCTTCCAATAGTAAATAACTTCTTCTGTCTGAAATATTTCCTAATTCAGCAGCTGCAAGGGTTGCATAATCTAATGGTAAAGCCATCAGCTGCCCGTGGAAATTTCCTCCAGAGATAGATTCTTCTGCACTTAATACAATTGGGTTATCGGTTACAGAATTTAATTCTGTTTCTGCCATATGTTTAAGATGTTCAAACGCATTTCTGCTGGCTCCGTGAACCTGTGGCACACATCTCATAGAATAAGGATCCTGAACCCTTTCACAGTCTTCGTGAGCTTTCATATTCTCTGATCCTTTCAGAAATTTAAGCATTCTTGCTGCTACTTTTTTACTTCCTTCAAATGGTCTGATATCATGAAGTTCTTTTTTGAACGGACTTGCAGACCCTCTGTATGCTTCAATACTCATGGCAGCAGTTATATCAGCAAGATCCAGCAGATATTCAAATTTCTCTAAGCCTTTGATTGCATGTGCCAGGATAAACTGTGTCCCATTAATCAACCCTAGTCCTTCTTTTGGTCCAAGAATTAATGGTTCAAGATTATTTTTTTCCAATACTTCCATGGTATCCGAAACGTTATCTCCTTCCCAAACCTGTCCAAGACCTAATAAAGGTAATACCAGATGTGCTAAAGGAGCTAAATCTCCGGATGCTCCCACAGACCCTTGCTCAGGAACTACAGGAATAATATCCTTTTCAAGCATCAGGATCATTCTCTCAATCACATCAAGAGAAACTCCTGAAAATCCTTTTGATAAAGCATGAACTTTAGCAATCATCATGATTTTAGAAAGTTCTTTTTCAATGGGTTTTCCTACCCCTACTGCATGTGAAATAATCAGGTTATACTGTAACTGAGCGGTTTCATCTGCTGATATTTTAGTATCGCACAACGGCCCGAATCCTGTATTGATTCCATATACACATCTGTCGGATTCTACAATTTGCTGTACGTTTTTCTGAGATTTTAAAATTTGGTCTTTGGCGGCTTTGTTCAGCTTGGCTTTATTAGGTTTTTTACATATTTCCAGAACATCATGGAAAGTAAAAACATCTACTCCGTATATCATTTCTAAAAAATTTTCTTAAAATTACGCATTTAACAATAATTAGAGAAACTAAATTTCACTGTTCTATCTTTTTATCTGAAGAAGTAAATTAATTTGTTATTTTTACCGCCAAAATTAAAAACTATATACATGAGACTGAAAACTTTACTACTTGTATTATGTGTTGCAGGTACAACCACTTTTGCTCAAAAAGTGAAATATTCTAAGGAAGAAAGGAAAGAAATGAACCGTTATTTATTTAATGAAGGATTCAATACGGCAACAGATAAAAAGGTTTCCACCATTATATTAAAGGATAACACCGAACATCAGGGTTACAGTAAATCATGGGAAAGGCAAAAAGGGCAGATTCTTTCTATCACTATAGAAGATGTTGACACCAAAAAACCTGTAAAATTTACAGCGGCAGAAATTGCTGAAATGTACCTATATCCTACTGAGTTGGAAAAATCGATGAAAGCTTCGAAATTTATTTCAAACATGAGAAATTACAGCACTAAAAAATACAGTAAATCTGTAACTGATGATGCAGTCTTATATGAAAACCAAATTGTTTCTTTAAAAAATAAGAAAGAACCAAAAGCTTTTTTAATGCAGGTTATCAATCCTGAATTTAATGAGCTTATTTCCGTTTACCATGATCCATTCGCTTCAGAAACAATGAGCACAGGCTTTACAGGTGCTCCCGCATTTGGTGGAGGTGTTATCAAATCCTATTATGTAAAGAAAGGAAATAAAGTAATGTGGCTTCACAAGGATGACTTTGAAGACAATTATGATTTTTTATTTGGTGATAACGATGAATTTATGAAAAAATATCCCAAGAACTCTGTAGAGTGGAATTATTTAAGCTTTTTAATCTATCAATATACTGAAATGAACCACGGATAAAATGGGTGATCAAAATATCAGAGCCTGTAGAATCATCTGCAGGTTTTTCTTTTTTAAATAGGGAAAGATTCCTTAATTTTGTTATATGAATCCTTCTTTAGAGTTACAGCTCAAAACCTTACCATCCGAACCCGGCGTTTATCGTTATTATGATAAAAACGAGCAATTATTGTATGTCGGAAAAGCTAAAAATTTAAAGAAGAGGGTTCTCTCCTATTTCAATAAAAATCTTTCAGGATACAGAATTAAAATTATGGTCGGCAAAATCCAGCGTCTGGAAACGACTATCGTAAACAGCGAGTATGATGCTCTTTTGTTGGAAAACAACCTTATTAAAGAACACCAACCGTTTTATAATGTCATGCTGAAGGATGACAAAACTTATCCATGGATCTGTATTAAAAATGAAGATTTTCCAAGAATTTTCCTGACCAGAAATATCATTAAAGATGGTTCGGAATATTATGGCCCTTATGCTAAGGTACGTCCTGCAAAAATTTTGCTGGATACTATCAAACATATTTATAAGCTCAGAACCTGTAATCTGAATCTTTCGCCTTCTAAAATTGCTGACGGAAAGTATAAAGTATGTCTGGAATATCATATTAAAAACTGTGAGGGGCCTTGTGAAGACCTTGAAAGCAAAGAAGATTATGACGAGAAGATAGATGCCATCCGTGGAATCATTAAAGGAGACTTCCGAAAAGCAAAGGAATATCTGGTTAATCACATGATGAAGCTTGCCACCAACCTTCAGTTTGAAGAAGCTCAGATCATTAAGGAAAGGCTGGATATTCTGGAAGATTATCAGGCGAAGAATACTATAGTAAATCCCAATATAGATGATGTGGATGTTTTCGGTATGACCAGCGATGAGACTGCAGCTTATGTTAATTTCTTTAAAATAAGAAACGGAAATATTATCCAGAGTTTCACTACAGAAATCAAAAAAATTCTCGAAGAAAGTGATGAAGATATTATGGAAGAAGCTTTAATTGAGATTAGACAAAAATTTAGCTCTGATTCGAAAGAGGTGTTACTTCCTTTCCATTTGTCTGTGGAAATTCCAAATGTAAAGCTTATTGTTCCTAAAGTTGGGGATAAGAAAAGAATCGTGGAACTTTCGGAAAAAAATGCAAAAGAATATCGTCTGGAAAAATTAAAGCAGGTTCAGATTATTGACCCGGAAAGACATACCAACAGGATCATGGCTGAAATGCAAAAACTTCTCAGAATGCCTGTAGAACCAAGGCATATTGAAGGATTTGATAACTCGAACATCCAGGGAACCAATCCGGTTTCTGCCTGTGTGGTTTTTAAAGATGGAAAGCCCAGCAAGGCAGATTATAGAATTTTCCATCCTAAAACAGTGGAAGGCCCCAATGACTTTGCAACGATGGAGGAGGTCATCTACCGCCGGTATAAAAGAATGCTGGATGAAGGTGAAAATCTTCCTCAACTGATTCTTATTGATGGTGGGAAGGGACAGTTGTCTTCTGCTGTCAAAAGTTTGAGATTATTGGGATTGTATGGGAAAATTACCATTGTAGGGATTGCTAAAAGACTGGAAGAAATTTTTTTCCCGGAAGATTCTATTCCTTTATATCTTGATAAAAAATCTGAAACTTTAAAAATTCTGCAAAGAGTACGGGACGAAGCTCATCGATTTGGAGTAAAACATCACCGAACAAGAAGAAAAAATTCCACTATAAAATCTGAATTGGAAGAAATTCCTGGTGTAGGAGAAAAAACCATTGAATTATTACTGTCTAAACTTAAGTCAGTAAAAAGAATCAAAGAGGCCAGTCAGGAAACTCTGGAAGAGATTTTAGGTAAAAGTAAAGCGAAAGTGATTTGGGAGTTTTTCAATAACAATGGGTAATCCTACCATACACATCGATTTATTTTTCACAAGAAAATGATTTTTTTATACAATTCGAATTCAGGCTCTTTTTTATCAATAAGAAACCAATACCATAAAAGACGCATAAAATTCCTTTTAGAATCAACAAAAATTAAATATATTTAAAATATTACACAAATAATACTATTATATGTATTTTTTTCATAAATTAGTACTATTAATAAAAACAATAATACCATGAAAAAACACTCATTCTGCAAATGATAATGCATTATCATTTTACCTCTACTGGCATTCTACCTTATTTAAACGTTTTCCTTCCTTATAATTTTTTACAAATAATAGCTTGGTAGAGTCTTAGTTATCCTAAAGAAGAAAAAACACATCAGCATACTTCCAAAAAAATAAGCTCTTTTAAAGAGCTTATTTTAGTTTTTATAGTAAGTAAACTGCATTATTTTCCAGTGAAGATCTCTTTAGTGTACCTTCCATCAGCCTGAGGAATATCAATGATAATATTTCCATTTTCGAAATAACCAATGGTAGTTGTATTATCTGCAAGTTTCACGATGAATACATCTTTTTTCGAAGAGGTTTTAAAGATCGCAAAAGGTATCGAGTTTCCTGATTTTGCAAGAATAAACTGATTGGCATCAATCTGAATCTTCTGCAGATCTATTTTCCCGTTGGAATAATTCCCTGTTGAGGATCCTGTAGCCGGAGCAGTCACAGCTGTTTCCGGAGCAGAACTTTGAACAGTATTGGTCGCAATTGTTGTTGTAGTGGTTGAAGCTTGAGTTGTTATAGATTGCGTCACCATAGGATTAGAAGCTCCTACTTTCATTAAAGCTTGTTTTAGTGCGTCTGGATATCCCGTTTCAAATTCCTTAATGTCCGAACGACCTTTAGATTCAAGAATTATATTTTTACTACAATCCATAAATTGTAAAATAACCTTATTGGTAAACATGTTTGAATCATCCAAAACATTAGCAGTCAAAACATTACATGAAATATCTTTGGCTTCAGAAGGCCATTGATCTATCCTTGTTGGTAAAATCACATAATTCTTTCCTTTTAATGCTTTTGCTAAAAAGGTTTCTAAACCATAATTTGATTTCTTGAATGCATCAAACTTCTCTGGAATTGACACATACTTATAATCTGAAACCTTTTGTCCAAAAATAGCTGTTGAGCAAATTGCCAGCATTAATATTGATAATTTTTTCATATCCTTCATTTTAATCATTTCTGAATGCTCCCATATCCAGTTTAAGCGAGAAGAAATTAGAATAGAAATTAGAACCTCCAATACCTGAATTCGTAATAGCATAATCCAGCGTAAGTCCTCTATATCTTATCCCAATCCCTGCACTTGGCTGGAAGGAAACTTTTCTTTTTAAATCTTCTATATCTGTAATAGACTGGAACCTGTTGATCCCTAATCTCACAAAAATCATTTTCTGATAACCTAATTCAGCACCTGCATAAGGGCTGATACTTGCAAAATCAGTAGAAATCAAAGATGCGGTCTTTGCAAAATCAACATTGATTCCTGCTTCCGGCAATACATAAACACTACTGTTGATTTCAAATAACTTACTCGCCCCTACATTCAGCTTAGGCATCGTAAGCTCCATTTTATCTTTTGGTGCCGGGTTGAATTCTTCACCGTTCACCACTGTTGACAATTCTTTCTGATTAATGCTCCAAAAGTTAACAGTAGTAGTAATATCTCTTACCATGCCTCCGAATTTCCATCCGTTTTCCCCTTTATAAATAGCCCCTACATCAAAACCAAATCCATACCCGTTTGCAAATTTCCCTACATTTCTATAGACAATTTTAGCATTTACCCCAACATCAAGATTCGGGTTTCCTCCCGGGCGGAATGCATATGAAAGGATCGCAGCATAATCAGACTGTGAGAATTTTGTGATTTTATCGTAATCAATATTCCCTTCAGCATCAATCATCTGGGTGGTGTTCAAAATATTATCTACCCCAAGTCTTACTACTGAAACTCCAAAAACACCTTCTTCCATTACTCTTGCATAGGCTAGATAATCATATTTTGCTATGGATTCAAAATATTCAGCATGCATGGCTGCTCCCTGCCAGTCTTTTTCAATAGCCATTAAACCTGCCGGGTTCCACATAGGAGAATACACGTCATCCTGATTGGATATTACAGCACCTCCCATTGCTAATCCTCGGGCCCCTGCTCCGATATTTAAGAATTCATTAGAATACTTCCTGATAATCTGAGATTGAGACAGCCCATAGAACAGTGAAAATGCAAGTAAAAAATATTTTTTCATCATATAAAATTGATGCTAGTTAAAGTTTTTAGTTTTCCTGGCCTTAATTAATCCATTCGCAATGATTGCCAGTATCATAACTCCTGAGGCAATATAAAATATAGGACTCATGTGTTCTGATTCCCCAAAGATAAAAAAAGCTAGTATAATTCCGTAAACAGGTTCCAAATTAACTGTTAAAATTAGAGTAAAAGGCGATATATACTTCATTAAATTCACTGATTCCAGCATCGGAAAGGCAGTGAAAACGCTGGCTAACAAGCATATTAACGCTATATCACGGTAGTTTATTTCATTCATTTGAAAAATTTGCCCTGAAAACAAATAAAATAACATCAAAATAAACCAACCACAAAATATTTCGTAAAATATAATATTTCCGGAACTCGTTTTACCAAACATCTTACCATTAAAAACTGAAAATATAGTCCCAAAAATAGCACAAAGGACACCATAAATAATCCCTTCCTTGTATTGAAATTCTGTTTTGAAAATCAATAAAATACAAGCTACAATCACTACTCCCATGACTACTTCTGAAATATCTATTTTTCTTTTAAAGATAAGCGGTTCCAAAATTGAGGCGAAGAGTGTGGATAATGATAAACAGCTTAACGCAATGGATACATTGGAAACTTTAATCGAATAAAAAAAACAATACCAGTGAAGCGCCATGGCAAAACCTATTGCTGCCAGCTGAAAAAATATTTTTTTAGAAACCGTTATACTTTCTTTTTTAAATATCCTTATGAATACAAAAAGAAAAATTGCAGCAAAAAGCATTCTGTAAAATACAAGGATCTGGGCATTGGCATGAATCAGTTTTCCTAAAATTGCAGTGAATCCCCATAAAAATATTATTAAATGCAATCTGAAAAGTGCTAATTTATGCATATCCTATCCTCTTTAAAATTTTAAGTGGCAAATTTACAAATAGGCTTTTATAAATCTCACAAAAAATATAAATTTACATTAATAAAAAAACGATAAATAAAGTTTTTAATAGTTTTTCTTTCTAATGCATAATCTATTCTATTAATATCTTGAAAAAATAGGTAAAAAGTAGGAGATAAAACAATACTATTTTTTTAAAAATACCATGATATTAAATCCAACTATTAAAATCAAAACCGAGCGCTTAATCTTACAACCAGTTGAAGATTCATATATAGATGATATTTTAGAACATTTTACCAATGAGGTCACTAGATATATGCCCTTTAATCCACAAGGTAACAGAAAAGATATTATCAGTTTTGTTAATGAATCAAAAAGAACGTTATTACAAAATACAGACTTAGTAATGGTTGCTCTAGATTCAAAAAGAGATTTTATGGGATGCTGTGGGATTCATAATATCACAGAAGAGTCTATTGAACTTGGATTATGGTTAAAAAAGAACGCTCAAGGAAAAGGATTAGGAACTGAGATCATAACAGCACTTATTGAATTTCTAGAAAACAATTTTACTTTTAAATATATTTTGTATCCTGTTGATGAAGAAAATATAGCTAGCAAAAAGATCCCTGAAAAACTTGGGTTCATTCCTACTATAAAATATACGAAATATAAAAATTCTACAACTGATCTTAATATTATTGAATATAGAAAATATTACTAATTCAAAAACAAAAAACCCTGAAAATTGCTTAAACTTTCAGGGCCTTCAAATAATAAACTATTAAAAAAATAAACTAGGAATAGAGTATTTATCAGAGGATTTCACCCTCTGTTACTCTTATGTAAAGTTAGAAAAAATATAAATTATTTAAAAATATTTTTTAGTTAAAAATTTCACAATTTACTAATAACCAAACTATTAAACATCTGTTTTACTTCTACTTCATATTCCTCATAAAAATAGTATCTTTAAGCGTAAAAAATTGAAAATTCTATGGACATCGAATTCAACAAACGAGAAGATCAGAACAGATTAAAATTATCAGAGATAAATCGCTTGCTTACCGACATCAAAAAAGGAGGCGGTGAAAAGAGGCTTCAAAAGCTTCGTGAGGAAGGAAAAATGACAGCAAGAGAAAGGATAGATTATCTTCTTGATAAAGATTCTGATTCCATAGAAATAGGTGCATTTGCAGGCTATGAAATGTATGAGGAACATGGAGGCTGTCCTAGTGGAGGGGTAGTAGTTATGATGGGGTATGTTTCCGGAAGACAATGTATCGTTGTTGCCAATGACGCCTCTGTAAAAGCAGGAGCCTGGTTTCCAATCACAGGAAAGAAAAATCTGAGAGCACAGGAAATCTCCATGGAAAACAAACTTCCAATCATCTATTTGGTTGACTCTGCAGGAGTTTATCTTCCAATGCAAGATGAAATTTTCCCAGATAAAGAACATTTTGGAAGAATATTCAGAAATAATGCTAAAATGAGCTCTATGGGAATCATCCAAATTTCTGCTGTTATGGGAAGTTGTGTAGCGGGAGGAGCTTATCTTCCTATCATGAGTGATGAAGCTATGATTGTAGATAAAACAGGTTCTATTTTCCTTGCAGGAAGCTATCTTGTAAAGGCTGCCATTGGTGAAAGCATCGATAATGAAACATTGGGAGGAGCGACTACTCATTGTTCTATTTCTGGGGTTACTGATTATAAAGCTAAAGATGATAAAGATGCCCTAGACAGAATCAAAAACATCATGAAATCTATCGGAAGTACTGAAAAAGCAGGTTTCGATAGAATAGAAAGTTTTCCACCTAAAGAAAACCCTGATAATATCTTCGGAATTATGCCTGTTTCCAGAGCAGAGCAGTACGATACTTACGAAATCATCAAATGTATTGTAGATAATTCCGAATATGAAGAGTATAAGCCAGACTACGGTAAAAGTATCATTTGTGCTACGGCAAGAGTAGATGGCTGGTCTGTAGGAATTGTAGCCAATCAGAGAAAATTAGTTAAAAGCGGTAAAGGAGAAATGCAATTTGGAGGAGTAATCTATTCTGATTCTGCGGATAAAGCAACTCGATTCATAGCCAACTGTAATCAAAGAAAGATCCCTTTAATCTTCTTACAGGATGTTACGGGCTTTATGGTAGGTTCAAAATCAGAACACGGTGGAATTATTAAAGATGGAGCTAAAATGGTCAATGCTGTTTCCAATTCTGTAGTTCCTAAGTTTACGATCATTACAGGTAATTCTTACGGAGCTGGAAATTATGCTATGTGTGGAAAAGCTTATGACCCTAGACTGATTGTTGCATGGCCTTGGGCAGATCTTGCCGTAATGGGTGGAGCACAAGCCGCTAAAGTATTAGCACAAATTCAGGAATCTACGCTCAAAAAACAAGGTAAAGAAATTTCTGAAGAAGAACACAATCAGATATTGGATACTATTTCAAAGAAATATCAAAAACAAACCGAAACTACCTACGCTGCTGCAAGATTATGGACTGATGCTATCATCAATCCAGCAGATACCAGAAAATGGATATCTATGGGAATAGAAGCTGCTAATCACTCTCCTATTACAGAGAAATTCAACTTAGGGGTAATTCAGGTCTGATTCATAATAGTATAGATAAAAAGGCGGCTATCTCAGTTATTGAGATAGCCGCCTTAATTTATACTTTGAAAGTTATTAAAACTTTAGGTTTCATGTATCCCACTAAATTATACTATTTATTGTAGGTTCAACAAAACTGATTGTTGTATTAAAATCCTAGGATAAAATGTACTTTACTTACAATAATAAAGCATTTGCAAATTACAATATAGCACCTTACACCAATCACTAGAATAATCAAGCTGAAAACAACATTGATATTTAAACATGCAGATTCCATAGGCTAGCCTAGATAATACATTCCCAATTGTGGATCCTCTGAGCAACCTGATCCTGTAGCTACTCCATAAAGTGATTTTAAGCTTACTGCATAGCCTTATAGCTACTAAAGCTCCTTACAGGATAACAAAACCGATAAGTTTATCAGAAATAATGATATAAAGAATATATCTGTAATAAAGAAAAGAAAAAAAGAAATTTTAAAAGCTGATATCAAGAATAGATCATGAGCTTACATTAGTATTATACAAATTAAGCATTCAATAGGGACGGGCAGTAGTCCTGAGCTTAGTCGAAGGGAGCCCGTTCAAATAAAAAAGAATAATCCAGTGACTTTAGCCAAAACTTAAGAATAAGTGGTTAGGGTTGTCGTTGGATTGAGTATCCTTGAGTTGTGGATTAGGTCTGCTTTATTCGTTGGGTATAACGCAAAAAAAATCCTTTATCTTTCGATAAAGGATTTTTAAAAATAAAATAAAAACTGGCGGCGGCCTACTCTCCCGCGTTAGCAGTACCATCGGCGCTGGTGGGCTTAACTTCTGTGTTCGGAATGGGAACAGGTGAGCCCCACCGCTAAAACCACCCTAAAGGTTGTATATAAGATATCAGTCTATAGATATCAGAGTTCAGACGTATTCGTCTGTTATCTAATGTCTTACAGCTGACATCTGTTTTAAGCGATAAAAACTTTCACAAAGAGCTAACCTTGCTGCACTTCCGTGCGCCATATTAGGCTATAAATCTACGGGTAATTAGTACTACTCGGCTATGACATTACTGTCTTTACACCTATAGCCTATCAACGTGGTCATCTCCCACGACCCTTAAAAGATGTCTCATCTTGAGGCGAGTTTCGCACTTATATGCTTTCAGTGCTTATCTCTTCCAAACGTAGCTACTCAGCAGTGCACCTGGCGGTACAACTGATACACCAGAGGTTTGTTCAATTCGGTCCTCTCGTACTAGAATCAAGCCCTCTCAAACATCTAACGCCCGCAATAGATAGAGACCGAACTGTCTCACGACGTTCTGAACCCAGCTCGCGTGCCACTTTAATGGGCGAACAGCCCAACCCTTGGGACCTTCTCCAGCCCCAGGATGTGACGAGCCGACATCGAGGTGCCGAACCTCCCCGTCGATGTGAGCTCTTGGGGGAGACTAGCCTGTTATCCCCGGAGTACCTTTTATCCTATGAGCGATGGCCCTTCCATACGGAACCACCGGATCACTATGTCCTGCTTTCGCACCTGATCGACTTGTTGGTCTCACAGTCAAGCACCCTTATGCCATTACACTCTACGCACGGTTACCAAGCGTGCTGAGGGTACCTTTGAAAGCCTCCGTTACTCTTTTGGAGGCGACCACCCCAGTCAAACTACCCACCACGCAATGTCCTTCTAAAAGAAGTTAGGCTCCAAGTAAGTAAAGGGTGGTATTTCAACGTTGGCTCCACCTACACTAGCGTGCAAGCTTCAAAGCCTCCCACCTATCCTACACATTACTTACTCAAAGTCAATACGAAGTTATAGTAAAGGTTCACAGGGTCTTTTCGTCCCATTGCGGGTACTCGGCATCTTCACCGAGACTACAATTTCACAGAGCTCATGGTTGAGACAGTGCCCAGATCGTTACACCATTCGTGCAGGTCGGAACTTACCCGACAAGGAATTTTCGCTACCTTAGGACCGTTATAGTTACGGCCGCCGTTTACTGGGGCTTCAGTTAATGCCTTCGGTTTAACCCTAAGCACCTTCCTTAACCTTCCAGCACCGGGCAGGTGTCAGACCCTATACTGCATCTTTCGATTTTGCAGAGTCCTGTGTTTTTGATAAACAGTCGCCTGGGCCTCTTTACTGCGGCCACCATTGCTGATGGCGTCTCTTCTCCCGAAGTTACGAGACTATTTTGCCTAGTTCCTTAACCATGATTCACTCTAGCACCTTAGGATTCTCTCCTCGACTACCTGTGTCGGTTTTGGTACGGGTTGCTTCACTTCGGCTTTTCTTGGAAGCACTTTCCCTACAGCAGCTTCGCCCGAAGGCTAGGCCTTGACTATTCCGTCAGTCTCCAGTAAGTACGGCACTCCGTCCCCTTTTTAGTGTGAGCAAGTATGGGAATATTAACCCATTGTCCATCCACTACCCCTTTCGGGTTCGCGTTAGGTCCCGACTAACCCTCAGCTGATTAGCATGGCTGAGGAAACCTTAGTCTTTCGGTGAGCGGGTTTCTCGCCCGCTTTATCGTTACTTATGCCTACATTTTCTTTTCTATCCGCTCCACAATACCTCACAGTACTGCTTCGGCGCAAATAGAATGCTCTCCTACCAGATGTACATAAAGTACAAATCCATAGCTTCGGTAATATGTTTATGCCCGATTATTATCCATGCCGGACCGCTCGACTAGTGAGCTGTTACGCACTCTTTAAATGAATGGCTGCTTCCAAGCCAACATCCTAGCTGTCAATGCAGTCCAACCGCGTTGCTTCAACTTAACATATATTTTGGGACCTTAGCTGTTGGTCTGGGTTCTTTCCCTCTCGGACATGGACCTTAGCACCCATGCCCTCACTGCCGTAGAACATTTATTAGCATTCGGAGTTTGTCAGGAATTGGTAGGCGATGAAACCCCCGCATCCAATCAGTAGCTCTACCTCTAATAAACTTATATACGACGCTGCACCTAAATGCATTTCGGAGAGTACGAGCTATCTCCCAGTTTGATTGGCCTTTCACCCCTACCCACAGGTCATCCGAAGACTTTTCAACGTCAACCGGTTCGGTCCTCCACTCTGTGTTACCAGAGCTTCAACCTGCCCATGGGTAGATCACAAGGTTTCGCGTCTAATCCTACTAACTATACGCCCTATTCAGACTCGCTTTCGCTCCGGCTCCGGTACTTAATACCTTAACCTCGCTAGTAAAATTAACTCGTAGGCTCATTATGCAAAAGGCACGCCGTCACCCAACATGTGGGCTCCGACCGCTTGTAGGCGTACGGTTTCAGGTTCTATTTCACCCTTCTATTCGAAGTGCTTTTCACCTTTCCTTCACAGTACTTGTTCACTATCGGTCTTTCAGGAGTATTTAGCCTTGGAGGATGGTCCCCCCATATTCAGACAGGATTTCACGTGTCCCGCCCTACTCATTTATCATCTTAATATACCTTTCGAATACCGGGCTATCACCGTCTACGGCCGTTCTTTCCAGAACGTTCTTCTAAATATATAAAGACTTTTGGGCTAATCCGCTTTCGCTCGCCACTACTTACGGAATCTCTTCGATTTCTTTTCCTCCGGGTACTTAGATGTTTCAGTTCTCCGGGTTTGCTCCTCCTAAGAGGTGACTGGTCTTCAACCAGCCGGGTTGCCCCATTCGGACATCTGCGGATCAATTCGTGTGTGCCAATCCCCGCAGCTTTTCGCAGCTTACCACGTCCTTCGTCGCCTCTGAAAGCCTAGGCATCCGCCATACGCCCTTAACGATTTCTTTCCTAATAATTATATTAGTTCAGTATTTTTTTGATAAACTCTCGTCTATCGATATTTTTATAAACTCGGCACTCGAAAGTGCTCGGTTATCTCTTTGTGATGTCTTTACCGTTAATGTCAATGATCTTAATGTCTTCTTGTCCAACTGATGAACAGATGTTGTTTTTGGCTCCTATCCGTAACTTTTAAATCAGTCTTCCAAAACTGTGGAGAATAAGGGAGTCGAACCCTTGACCTCCTGCGTGCAAGGCAGGCGCTCTAGCCAGCTGAGCTAATTCCCCCTCTAGTAGAAATTTTAAATTTTAGATTATAAATTTTAAATTATTTTTAATCTAAAATCTATAATTCATAATCTATAATTCCCTATAATTAGTAGTCTCGGGCAGGCTCGAACTGCCGACCTCTACATTATCAGTGTAGCGCTCTAACCAGCTGAGCTACGAGACTTCATTATTAATTTTAAATTTTAAATTGAAAATTTTAAATGATTATTTAAATCTAAAATCTATAATTTATAATCTAAAATCTCTCTATCCCTTTACTAATTTCTAGTGGGTGTTGTATTTTTAATATAAGCAACCAAACAAAAAACTAAAGCTATACTTTAAGTAAGTATTTTGTACTTGCGTACTGTTTTTTTATCGTCAAAAGACGCTCTAAAATGAGATGTTCCAGCCGCACCTTCCGGTACGGCTACCTTGTTACGACTTAGCCCTAGTTACCTGTTTTACCCTAGGCAGCTCCTGTTACGGTCACCGACTTCAGGTACCCCAGACTTCCATGGCTTGACGGGCGGTGTGTACAAGGCCCGGGAACGTATTCACCGCGCCATTGGCTGATGCGCGATTACTAGCGATTCCAGCTTCATAGAGTCGAGTTGCAGACTCCAATCCGAACTGAGACCGGCTTTCGAGATTTGCATCACATCGCTGTGTAGCTGCCCTCTGTACCGGCCATTGTATTACGTGTGTGGCCCAAGGCGTAAGGGCCGTGATGATTTGACGTCATCCCCACCTTCCTCTCTACTTGCGTAGGCAGTCTCACTAGAGTCCCCAACTTAATGATGGCAACTAGTGACAGGGGTTGCGCTCGTTGCAGGACTTAACCTAACACCTCACGGCACGAGCTGACGACAACCATGCAGCACCTTGAAAAATGTCCGAAGAAAAGTCTATTTCTAAACCTGTCATTTCCCATTTAAGCCTTGGTAAGGTTCCTCGCGTATCATCGAATTAAACCACATAATCCACCGCTTGTGCGGGCCCCCGTCAATTCCTTTGAGTTTCATTCTTGCGAACGTACTCCCCAGGTGGCTAACTTATCACTTTCGCTTAGTCTCTGATTCCGAAAAACCAAAAACGAGTTAGCATCGTTTACGGCGTGGACTACCAGGGTATCTAATCCTGTTCGCTCCCCACGCTTTCGTCCATCAGCGTCAGTTGTTGCTTAGTAACCTGCCTTCGCAATTGGTGTTCTAAGTAATATCTATGCATTTCACCGCTACACTACTTATTCCAGCTACTTCAACAACACTCAAGACCTGCAGTATCAATGGCAGTTTCACAGTTAAGCTGTGAGATTTCACCACTGACTTACAGATCCGCCTACGGACCCTTTAAACCCAATAAATCCGGATAACGCTTGCACCCTCCGTATTACCGCGGCTGCTGGCACGGAGTTAGCCGGTGCTTATTCGTATAGTACCTTCAGCTAGATACACGTATCTAGGTTTATCCCTATACAAAAGAAGTTTACAACCCATAGGGCCGTCGTCCTTCACGCGGGATGGCTGGATCAGGCTCTCACCCATTGTCCAATATTCCTCACTGCTGCCTCCCGTAGGAGTCTGGTCCGTGTCTCAGTACCAGTGTGGGGGATCACCCTCTCAGGCCCCCTAAAGATCGCAGACTTGGTGAGCCGTTACCTCACCAACTATCTAATCTTGCGCGTGCCCATCTCTATCCACCGGAGTTTTCAATATCAAATGATGCCATCTGATATATTATGGGGTATTAATCTCCCTTTCGAAAGGCTATCCCCCAGATAAAGGCAGGTTGCACACGTGTTCCGCACCCGTGCGCCGCTCTCAAGTCTCCGAAGAGACTCTACCGCTCGGCTTGCATGTGTTAGGCCTCCCGCTAGCGTTCATCCTGAGCCAGGATCAAACTCTCCATTGTATGTTTGTCTGACTCACTCAAAGTTTTAACGCTTTAGTTTTTCCTTACTTGGTTGTTATATTGTATGTCAATGATCTTTATATCTTTCGCTTTTTAATGAAGCACTCTTCTCTGTCAGTGGTACTCCATATTTGCGAGTGCAAAAGTAAAAATTTATTTTCATTTGACCAAATGTTTTTGAAAGAAATTTTAAAGTTTTTTAAGTAACCTTAATTCTTCCTAAACTCTCAATCTCTCTACTCCTGCGCTCCCTTAATTGGGATTGCAAAGATACTAACTTTATTTTAACCAGCAAATTTTATTTACTAAAATTTAAAAGCTTTTTCCGTTCGTTTCATTAAGTAGAATAAATGTTTAATGCTTATCTAAAAGCTCTTCTGCGCTTACTGAATCTCTTTCGTTTTTCAGTGGGGCAAAGATAGAGACTTATACCATACCACACAAATCTATTTAACATAAAGTTTACATTACTATAGCAATTGTGGGTAAATAGACATCTTAACTTATTGATAGTTTTATATTTACACGGTTATTAACACTTATCCACAATGGTGGAATTGTTTTTTAAAAGGTCTGGAATATTGTTTTGAGGGGGAGATAAAGGGGTTTTTATACATATATATAATAGATACGCTCCTATATAATAGATATGATGTGAGTCTTTAGGCTGTATAGGTTTAGGCTAAAGCCAATGGAAGGGGCTTAATTTGTTTGAGCGGGCTCCCTTCGACTAAGCTCAGGATTATAGCCCACTCCTACTGATGTACTTCTAGTGGTTTATAAATAATGATGAAAGGCTTTTTTAATAATACATTGCCCTAAGCGTTGTTGAGATCCTTACAGGATGACAAGGATGGTGCAGAGCAGAATGAGAAATAAAGGGACTATATAATATCAATAGTCTATACAATGTTTATTATGGGAGATTACAGCATGGAAGGATAGTTATAAAATGTTTATAGGTAAGTGTTTTTTAATTTTCCCACAGATGGCACAGATTGGCACAGAGGACTGGAAATAATTGGATAACCACCCCGTCAAAAATTCTTTGAATTTTTGACACCCCTCCAAAGGATGGGAATGATGGATGCCTTTCCTTATAGATAATAGGTTAAAGTATTAATTAATGCCACCCTATTACCTATTACCTATTACCTATTACCTATTACCTATTACCTATTACCTATTACCTATTACCTATTACCTATTACCTATTACTCATCATTTATAATATATGTCCCCTACCCTAGCCCCGATAGAAACGGTTACCCCGCAGCAAGAGTTGGAAAGTTGAAGGGGTGAGCATTGGGATGCTTTGGAGCGAGGAGTATGAGTAGATAGCGGGATAAAGCTCCTGATGAAGTTTGAGAGTTCGAGGGTTTTAGAGGTTGAGCGCAGGAGAGTAAGAAATTAAAATGAAGATGAAGAAACGGTAAGAGTGTCGGAGTCCTGATTTAAGTAAGAGTGTTTTTCAAATGATGGATTAGAAAAATCGTTTAACCAGTATCCTATAAGTAAAGTAACCTATAAGACATCCGACTGTATCTGCAACAATGTCTAATGTCTCCATAGATCTTCCCAATCCCATTTCTTCCTGTAGGATCTCTGTGAGGAAGGCATATATAAGGATGATCTGAAAAAAGTAAGCGAATTTAATTTTAGGAAATGCGGCAATGAAAGAAAATCCTAAAGCTGCAAAAATGCTTAGGTGCAAAACTTTATCGATACCGCTGAACATGAACCAATATTCATGGTTCTCTTCTCCGGGTTTGAGAAGCATATAAGTAAGAAATGCCCAATAAATGGGCAATATCTTACTAAATATTTTTGAAATTTTATCCAATGATCGCTTGGTAATCTTCTGCAGAAAGTAATTCTGACTGATCTGCTCCATCAGCAAGTTCTAATTTGATAATCCATCCGTTTCCATAAGGATCTGTGTTTAACAGTTCCGGCTGGTCTTCTAATTCTGAGTTGAATTCGATCACCTTTCCTGAGATAGGCAAGAATAAGTCTGAAACAGTTTTTACTGCTTCTACACTTCCGAAAACGTCTCCGCCATTAAGATCATCATCTACTGTATCTACATCTACATAAACGATGTCTCCAAGTTCTCCCTGAGCAAAGTCTGTAATACCGATTGTAGCCACATTACCTTCAATCTTGATCCATTCGTGATCTTTAGTGTACTTTAATTCTGATGGTGTGTTCATTTTTTAATTTTTATTTTCTACAAATGTATTCAAAATTCTAAAAGGTTCAAAGCGTTAATAGGCATCTTCATTAAATTTTGGGTGTAAATAAAAAAATCGCTGCAAAAGCAGCGATTTGGAATAAGTAATTATTTTTTAATAATCTTATTTGGATAGTTCTTACCAGCTGAATCTATAAGGGTATTATTTATTTGCCTTTTTTAAAACTTCAATTTCTTCCGCTTGTTTTTTCAACTGCTTATTTAGTTCAATTGTATACAACGTTAACTCTTCTATTTTCTGCAATAATTTAATCTGAAACTCTCCTACATTCACTCCTTCTTTTTCCATCTCTTTTGCAGAAGCTATTTCAGGAAGATGTTTCTTTTCTTTGATGTGTTTTTCAACGGCATCTAGTTTTGGTAAATCATAGTTTTCATCAAATACAAAATCGGCTGTTGGTGTTAAGGTTACTTTAACCTCTTTTGCTTCAAGCTTACCTTGAATAGCAACATTACCACTTTCATTCCAACTCAAAACATTGAATTCATTATCATTTTTCTTAACTCCTAAGCCACCACCTGTCCAGCCATAGAGAAAAGGGCCATCTAATAAAGAGTTATCACTATTATTCCTTTTATATTTCAAACCATGAGATGAATCATTTCCAGCCAGCTGGATAGGAAATCCTCCAGCAATATTAATCCCTCCGGCAACCTGAAATTTAGACTGTGGATTCATTGTTCCCACACCCACATTTCCATCTTCACTTACAGTTAACATAGCATTCTCATGATTCCCTTTTGAAACTAACCAATATTGATTTCCTAGATTTCCAAAAAACCAATTATTAGTTCCGTTTAACATTCGAGTTTGTATACCTTGGGTGAATCCTCCTGTATCTGTATTTCTTTCTAGAACAACAGTTGGGGAATAGTTTTTAACTATTATGTCATTAGTAAACTCATGTTGTGCTGATAATAGAGACGATATCATTACAAAAGCTAATAATTCTTTCTTCATTTTTTATTCAAAATTTTCGGCGAAGATAATCATTAATTCAAAAAACCGTGGATTATTAAAGAAAAATAAAGCCTCTTTCTTTTCAGAAAGAGGCTTTATTATAAAGTGTTTATCTTATTTCTAGAATCCGCCACCACCGGAGTCTCCGAAAGTAAACGTTGCAGAGATTCCTGCTCTGATCGTAGACAGCGGAAAGGCTGTGGAGATCTTATACTTCGAAGTCATCTGTTCGTAGAAGATTCTCAGGTTTAAGTTTTCTGAGACATTATAGTCTGCTGAAAGCTTGATATTAAGAAGCCTCTGCCCTCCTGTAATCTGTGAGTCATTCAACAGGATATTCATGATAGAAGTTCTACTATCTCTTAGTGAAATATCTCCTCTGATATTAAGATCACTTCCTTTTCCTCTGGTTCCTCTACCTCTTACATTGGCGGTACCTAATCTGAAGTTACGAACAATGTATCCCAGTCTTACTACATATTCTGTATTAGAATCTTCAGTAAGGGTATGGTTTACCAATCCTAATACCATCATTCGGTTCTTGTTGTACTGTAATCCGAACTGCATATTATTTCTCATGGTAACATCTATCCCAAGAAGTGGTGAGAATGATTCTACATAGCCTACCTGAGCGAAAGTATATGGGTTAATTTTATCACCATCATTCTGTTTTATAACTCCTGCATCATCTACTGTCTGATAATATCCTCCAGGATTACTATGATAATCAATATTGCTCTGAATTCCCGTTGCTGTATAGGTTGCTGTATAACCATGCAGAATATCAAACTTTGTAAACTGTCCGCTGATTATCGGAATATTCTTCAATCCTGAATAGGTAATTCTCCAGTTCGGCAATGGCATTCCTGCTTTTTTAGGGTTACCCATCGGAGAAACAGATTTCCCTTCAAGAGCAGCCCTGAATGCTGGGATCAATACATAGGCATTCGCTATACTGTAATGTTTTGCAAATCCATCATTACCTATTTCTGCATTAGGACCTCCCAACTGTTGTGAAATATTTATTGCATTTTCTCTGATTGCCTGATATACTGCTGTGCCATCTTTGAATGATGAATTAAGCAGCATCGTGGAGTTTGAATAGGTAATCATGTCTGTTGCGAATGTAAAACTTGGATCTGGAATTCCCGCACCATTAACATAATTAAATCCGGAATGCGAGAAATTGCTATTGAAATTATGCAAAACATTCAGATCTATTCTAAAATCATTCATCGGCATTACCTGCAAGTTGGCCCGTAATTCTTTGGTTGACATTCTTACATAGGCATCAGTCATATAATTAGAGTTACTTACCCAGCCATTTTCCATTACGGTTCTTCTGATATCTGCCTGAGATCCTAACAGGAATCCAATGGTAGGACCACCCAATGTCTGCCCAGAACCATACCAGTTGGGAGCTGATAATAAACCAGGAAGTACAGTACCGTTATTCTCTGTATAACTTACATCCAATTGCTTAAATGAAGTAAGGAAGAATGCTGCACTTTGAAGTGGAGTAAGCTTATTTTTGAATTTATACTTCTTATATCTGTATCTGTTCTTTTCCCATTGTTTTGTATATACATTGTTCAGGGAATCCATTTCCTGCTTACGTTTCTGAAGCTTGGCATTGATATTTTTAAAATAATTAAACTGTCCAAAGAATTTAGGAAGATCTGCCGTGGCAGTAGCCTGAATAACATTGGTATTCTGACCTATCGAACCTAAGCTTTCCACTTTATTATTGTCCGGATTCACCATACCATATAATGCAGTACTTCTCGCATTCCAATTATACGTAAATCCGTATCCTACTTCAGCATCAATAAAGTCCAGATAAGGCAAATACTGGAATGGTAATTTATAGTTTAGCTGAGCTCTGTGATTATACAATACCGGTCTACCTGCTCTGAATACATTTCCGAAAATGGCTTTATTATCCATTGTATTTACATCAAGGTTATCATTAAGCGTTCTGGTTGCAGAGTTGATCTCCAGTTTTAATGATTTTGTAAAGTTAAATCCTAAACCATACTGCCATCCGAAGTAGAAATTTCTGTTTCTGATTGCATTGATATCTCCACTTGTATTTCCACCTAAAATAGCTTCGATATTTCTAAACTCAAGTTCGTTATAGTTTCTGTCTATCTCTGTTCTGAAAGATAATCTTGTCGGAATAGGATTAATGTTAAATTCTTTTACCCATCTCAGATATTTAGTAGATTTTGCAGTATCACTAATCATTTTATTGAAAGGTTTTATCACCCATGGTTTGAAAGTATAGTTGTAATCAATATACCCTCTCAGATACTGTCTGTAATTTCTCTTTGTATAAATATCTCTGAAATAGTCATCATTATATACCGCAGTTACCGAAACGTTTTCGATATCATAAAACTTAGGCTTTTTATTCTGATTTACTCTTTCTTTACGCATATTAACAACTCCGATACTTCTTTGCTGTGTATACGTTCTTGCCACTTTTTTCAGCTGTTCTCTGTTGGGAGCCTTGCTGAATTCAACGTCGGTATCCAAAGGATTATATTTAGGATCTTCGATTGTTTGTGAGTAAGAATAGTTCAATGGAATTTTTATCCCTGTCTTTTCCGGTAAAAGCTTATCTACATTAATTGCTGTATTGATACTAAATGCCGACTGAGTAGACTGATTTCTTTCTGCCGGTTTAGAATCTATATTTCCAAATCCTACCGAGGTATATGATGCATTGGTATTAACAGTTGCAAAATCTCCTAAATTGAAATTTAAACTTGCATTTCCTGCGTACCCGCCGTCATTTTCAATCTCAGAAAGACGGATTTCGTTAACCCACAAAATTCTGTCTATAGATAATCCTGTTTCATCCCTAGGTATTCCGTTCTTAATACCAATCATAATGGTTGTCACATTCCCTAAACTTGGACGTCCCTTGATATATATTCTTTTAAAGTTATCCCCTTCTTCAAAAACAGGATCACGGAACCTTTGCATAATTTTATCAGCATACATTTTATCTCTTCTGATCTTGGCATCAACAAAATTCTGAATATCAAGATTCACTTCATTTTCCATTGGCCATATTTCCATAGGAGCTGTTGCCGAAGTTGAAGTAAGTTTCAAAGACGCTTCATATTCATAGTAGTTATCTGTAGCATCATTTCCGAAACGAATAAAGAATTTAGTCGTTTTATCCAAACCTATTACTCTACCTAATGGATCATGAGCATGCACAAAAAGTTTTAGTTTTTTGTATCTTCTCATATCAAGACTGGTATTTTTGAATACCCCTTGCGCCTTACCAGGTGCCAACTGACTGGTTTTCATGTACAAAGAAGCCTCATTTTGTCTTTGTGCTCCGGCATTTCCACTTAAAACCTGTCTGTCAATTCCAGGAGGCAATACATAAGGGGGTTGGTTAAGAGCATTCTCTTCTATGTTCACACTCCCCACTTCAAGTTTTTCAATTTCTGAATCTATTGTTACTCCTTCATTCTGAGCTGGATCTAATGCTCCATTTGAATAAGTGGCAAGACTCTTAGGATATTTTCTCCAGTCTGATCTTACAAGGTCCATGGTACCGAATCTCAAAGTAGACGTGTTCTCAAATCCTGTAAGCATTAATCTCGCAAATCTCACATTATTAAGTACTGTTTCACTATGAGCTCCCTGCGTTTTATCAAACTTGGCAACCGGAATTCGGAACAGGTACCATTTCACATCAGCAGACTGTCCATTCAGGAAATCTGCTTTTACTGTTTTAACATCAACGATATTATTATCTGCACCTAATGAAAGGCTGGCCTGATCTAGTTTTATTGGATATTCGTTATAGCTTTCAATCTGATCCAGGTTATAGTCTCTGTTGATATCTTCAGCATCCGGAGTCTGTGAAGCCACACTCAGTGAATTTGCTTCAGAGTTTCCATCCGGGTTTCTGAAATATTTATAACGCTCAACCAACGAAGCAGCCTGATTACCCGTAAATTTATCTGACATATAGAATACAAAGTCATCCACAGCAGGGTCCACAATATTGGTTACCGGATTTACAAAGGTATTCCCGAATCTCATTGCCTCCTGGTCTGAACTCAAACCATCATATCCAACATCCTGAGCTTTTCTGCCATCTCCTTCAGTAGAGAATGCGTATAGAATAGGCGGTTGTTTTGGCTGTACTCCCCAATTGGATGTTGTTGTAGCAGATGACGTTCCTGGTGCAGGAATACCATTTTCATACAACATTTTCCCGTCTTTAAGAATATCTTCAGATACGTTCCCTAAGTGTAATAATAATTTCGGATTATCCCCAAGTTTATTACCGTCAGCATAAGGATCCATCATCCAAAATTCAACATATTCAATGTTTGAACTTACAAAGTTAGGTACACTGATTGGTCTCATAATACCACCCCATCTGCTGAGAGCTGGCTCTGTTCCCGGATTGACATTATAAGGTCCTTTTTCTTTAGGATAGAAAGAGATATCAAAAGTATTGGTAAAGGTTTGATCTCCCGCTACAAAATCTCTACTATTATAAATTTCGGAAAGCATTACCCTTCTTGATGCGTGGTTGGAAACTGACTGTGGGGTAATTCCTCCAGGGGCTTTCCCACCAACACCCCAGAATCTTGGGTCAATATAATACCATGATAATAGTCCTCTTCCATAACCGCTCGTAATATCATCACTCACTGGTGGGATATTGAAGGGGGGTGCCGTGTTTTTTTCCGGTCTTGATGCTAAACTCCAAGCCGCAGGTTCTTTTAAAGATATTTTAGAGGTTGTCTGCTCAAAATCGTCAATATAAGACTGGTTGTTGGTTGCATTATTCAATCCTGGAAGAAGGTATGCAGCTTCCATCTTGAAGTTAATATTGGATGGAGCTTCAGTCTTTATCAATGGCAGTTTATCCGTAAATCGTGTAAGATAAGGCGCCTGATTATTATACATCATATTAATCCCCGCCATTGTATTGTTAACAGCTTCCTGTCCGAAGTTTACCTTTTGGGTAAGCGGAGATTCTGAATAATTGATAACTGTTCCTCCTAAAATAAAGTGTTCATTGAATCTTCTTTCTAAATTCAATCCCAGGAATCTTTTTCTCTGGGTATTGAATGTAAGCTGGTTTTCCAATGAAATATTAATGGCCTGCCCAGATTGTTTTACGTTCTCATTGATGATCGTAACTGTACCAAGCATATAATCTACGGTATAGTCTACCCCTTCGGAAAGCTGCACCCCATTTGCAGAAACTTTTACAGATCCCTGAGGTACGTTTACTGCCCCAAGGGAAATACCTTGTCCCTGAACCCCTTTATAACGTCCTTCAATGGTGTAACGCTGAGGAACAGTGGTTTGGCCTGCCGTAGGTTTTATCTGATCATACAGATCATGGAAAACATATTGAGGATCATTAGTTCCTAATACCTGTTGCATATAGTCTCCGAAAGGCTGTACTTTGGTAAAGATAATCCTACCGGTTTCCGGTCTGATTGTAACTCCAGGTACAAAATCAAAAATACCGTCTCCTCTAGTTCCATCTTTATTATTCTGGATATCACCATTCATGTTAAGACGATCCCAATTCAGTAATTTCAATAGGTTTAAATCTTTAACATTCGTATCTGGAAGATAATTTACCTTACCACCGGTTTTCTGGTCCCTATAATATAGGTTAAGAATAAACCCATCAGGAGAAACCTGGCCTGCATCTAAAGAATAAATATTCTTCATCATCAGCTTCCACATCGGAGAAGACACATCTACACTGTTGTTTACTTTCAATACTTTCGTAATCAAAACCGGGCTTTCTTCTGAAAACTCCCCTACTTTGTATACTTTACTGCTTCCACTTACCGTATATGAATAGGATACCGCAAGAAGCTGCTGATCATTAAGTTTCTGGTTCAATGAAATATATCCCAATTGTGGCTGGAATGTATATTCATTAGAATTCAGCTTTCTTGCTTTACTATTAAAGATAAAATGCTCACCGTTTACATAAGGAGGTGATCCGGCAAATGATTGCCCCTGATAAACTCCATTATAATCCTTACCGGCTTCTCTTGTCCCTGCCTTTGCTGAGATTTCGTCATATAATCCACTCACTGAGTTATCTGGTAATACGCCTCCAGCAGTACCGCCTTCACCGAGATCTCTAATCCCAATGATTCCTTTCTGATAAGCTAAATTACTGTTTCCCTGATCCAGAACCCAAACCTCAAGCCTGGTAATATTAATCTTGGAATTGACCTGTGGATAATTAATTAAAGCATTATCATATTTATCCAGGAAGTAGTGACCTAAAAAGTAATGTTGGTTCTCTTCATACTCCGTTACATTGACTTTAAAGTTATTCATTACCCCACCACCCTGTACTACAATATTTCGGGCTTCACCCTGTTGTTGGGAAAGAACAACGGTCCCAAATGTTTTTCCTAGCTGGAATTCTGTTTTCACCCCAAACAATGATTGTGAACCACGGATTAAGCTTGTGGAAAGCGGCATATTTACATTACCAAATTCTACTCTTTTAATGATTTTATCTTCACCACCTTCATTAGGTTTATCTACATTTCCAAGACCTTTCTGCTGAAGATCTTTCCAGCTTCCTTTTGCCTGCCATACAAGGTTCATTCTGTTTTCAAAGGCAAAACCACTTTGGGTATCATAATTGGCTTTTAGCTGAAGGTTTTCCCCTACTTTCCCGAGTAATCCAAGCTGGATTCTCTGGTCTATATCAAAAGTAAAGCTGGTCCTGTTCTGTGGTAGGATCAGCGGGTTATCTATTTTCTGGTAAAGTCCTGCGAAGTCAATGGATGCGTATCCGGAAGGAATGATCTCAATTTTATTGCCCCCGAACAGGGTTTCAAATAATTTGTTGTTGATCATTACTGAAGGGATGAGCCCCTTCTTTCTGGCATCACTCTTGTCTTTTCTAAAAAGGAGATTATATTTCTCCGATTTTTCCTTATAGTATGCTCTGGTCTGGAGGGCGAGTACATATTCTTTATACTCTTCCGGAGACATGGCAGTAGGAGGACCGGTAATTGTGTTTCCAATTTTGGGATATACATAGTACATCCCGGTTTTTATATCGAAATAGGCCTCATATCTCGTGGGGTCTGCTACTTCATATTGCTTTCGTATGATCGTTGTATCTTTTGCCTGTTGTGCAAAGGCACTTACAGACATAAACAGGAACGACAGGAACAAAAATATTTTAAAATGTTTATTATTCGCCACCAAATGTTAAATGTTTTTTAAAATTTGTTTAACCAATTCTTCAACCGAGATGTCTGGATTTTGCTTCAATATTCTGTCTGCAATTTTTTCACTCATCCGCTTAGGAATTCCCAAAACTTCTAATGCAGATAACGATTCTTCCTTGATTTTATTATCCACCAGCACAGAAATATTCTCAGCCGTACCACTGAATTTCTGTACTTTATCTTTAAGATCAACGATAATTCTTTCAGCTGTTTTTGCACCAATACCTTTAGCCTTCTGGATAAGCGCACTATTCTTCGAAAGTACTGCAGAAGCGATCTCGTCAAGACTCAATGTTGATAATAGAATAAGAGCAGAAACCGCTCCCACACCATTAACACTTATTAACAGATTAAACATTTCTTTTTCTGAACGAGTATTAAATCCAAAGAGAAGATGAGCATCCTCACGAATGATCTGCTGAATAAATAGAAAGGTTGGCTGGCTCAAAACCAGCGTTTGTGAGGTCATTAAACTGATTCCCACGTAGTAACCAATTCCTTGTACATTAATTACCGCGTAAGTAGGCGTAAGTTCTTGAACAGTGCCTTGTAAAGAAAATATCATTATTAATTTTTAAAACTCCCAAATATAGCAATTTAAACTAATTAATGTTTTCATTTCACGTACGAATGATTTTTAACTTAAATTTTGAAGCAATATTCAATCAATTTATGAGAACAATAGAAGATCTCAAAAAGCAATAATATTAAAGTCATTTTTCATAGTATTTACGTATGATCAAAAAAACGGCTTAAACGGCAGTATTTTCAATTTTATAATTAGTTTTTTAATAATTCTCTACTCTATTTACCAACTTAGCATAATGCAAAAAATACGAGTTTACCACCATATTTCAAGCTGGAGTCCAAATGATATCCCATTATTCTTATTGATAAGTCTGGTATTAAAATCGGATACTCCGGTATTTCCTATAAAACTGTCAGACCAGTGTGCATAGGTAATAAATGGCCTTAAAACGGGTCTGGAATAGTAACCATAATTCCAGGAAATCTGAGGGGAAAATGTGACTTTTTGCAAACTTCCTTCTACTCCCGATCTATTATTTCTCATATAATCATTTCCAGCCTCTAATGCCAGATTAAAATGTTTGTTGATATAATATAGATAACGAAAGCCTACGCTAAACCAATTTTTTGACACGTTATTATCAATAATCATCTCATTTCCGTCCGTATTACCGCCTCCAAAATACCTGTATTGATATGTGAGTGATGCCTGTATCGCATGTCTTCTTTGATCGTCATAAACAAAATTATTAATCACATCAATAGAATTGGCTTTATCAAGATTATACATTATCTTATTTCCTATATTTTCTGATATTGTCTTTCCTGAATAGGCGCTTTCTGTGATTGAACTTCCTTTTCTGAATATGATTGTAGAAGTATTACTGATGTTTTTTTTAGAGTAAGTCCACCATCCACCCACTGCATATCCTGTAGATTTGGGAATATTGGTAATATCATTTTCGGTTTTAATGCTATATTGTCCTAAAAGATTAACCTTAGAATGTCCTGAAACTGGAATATCCAGGTATCTGAAGTCTGTTACATAGGAATGAGAATCATTATTTCCATATTTAAATCTCATGAATGCAAGATTCATATTCCCTGAATTTTTGACCTGATAATTTTCCAGCCCTATACCTATTTGAGAATTTTGAGCAGAATTGATCCAAAAATAATCAAGCATTTCTACGTTTCTGCGATCATAATATCTCTTTCCAACCCATATATTGGCATTTTTTATGACTTTGTTTATCTTACCATAAAGCTGGGTCGTCTCCGGAAACTGCTTATAGTCATCACTTCCAAAGGGAATAAACTTTGCCATCATATAAGTAACTTCATACAGATTTACAGAATCTTTATTTTTGTATCGGTAATTAAACTGAAGTTCTGCATAATGATTGGCTTCATTCCCCATTCTAAATTTATGCATATTATCAGGAGTCGTAAAATTGACCATCTGTCCCCCATCTGACCAACCGAATCCTGTTCTTAAGTAACCATTGGAAGACAACTCATGGGATTTAAAATTAATTTTTTGTGCAGAATACTGAGATGCCATCATGAGAAGTAGCAGGCATCCCGATTTGGCAAATGTTTCTTTTTTCATAGTGTTTTTAATAGTTGTGTTCCAAGGAGAACCTACTAAAAACAATACAAACTCTTAACAGAATGAGAACATCTGTTACTTCATAAAAATTCAAAAAAAGTTACATGAATTATAAAAGTCCGAATAACAAAACATTTTGAAATTTCCTTTTTGAATAAGGAATACCATCATGTCTACTATCTATACATTTATAACGAAAGGTATTATCCGTCTGGATATCTTTTTATTTTTTCATGCATTTGTATGTTGTGTTTTTAGTAAGTCTTGTGCTTTTATCAAATATATTAAATAATCTCATCACGTTAAAAAAAACAACAATCATTCATTAGAAACTAAATATTATTATATTTTTTACATTTTCACATCCTAAAATCACTATATAATTCAAACTAAAATAATAGAAAAAGTAAATTATTAACCCATCCACATCCTTAAAACACTGAAAATAAATAAATTTACCGCTTTTTTCTTCCCGGAAATCTGACTTTATCATTTAACAAAACAAAAAACCAGACGGATACTCGTCTGGTTTATGCTCGGCATTGGAAACCGAATTTTATATTTTCTTTTATGATTTCTTTTCTCTTCTCTGCGCGTCAAGAACGGCAATAGTTGCAAGGTTTACAATCTCATCTACGCTTGAACGCATCTGAAGAACGTGAACCGGTTGTTTTAATCCCATAAGGATTGGCCCAATCACTTGTGCAACTTTCATTCCTCTCAGAATTTTGTAAGAAAGGTTGGCGCTTTCGAGATTCGGGAAAATGAATGTGTTGGCTGGTGTTGTTCCTAATTTTGAGAAAGGATAATCACTCAGGTGATCTGCGTTCATTGCGAAATCCGGCTGAATTTCACCATCAACAATCATCTTAGGATATTTCTCATGAAGAGTACTTACCGCTTTTGCTACTTTTTTAGAAGTTTCAGAAATTGCAGCAAAGTTTTCGAATCCAAGCATTGCAATTCTAGGCTCAATAGCAAAAGATTTTACTGTAAATTCTGCCATTTTAGCAATATTCACAAGATCTTCAGCCGTAGGATTTTGATTGATAGATGTATCTGCGAAGAAGATAGGTTTCTTTTCAGACAGAATCATCATCATTGCTGCAACTTTATCTACTCCTTTATCTTTTTCAATCACTTCTAAAACAGGACGTAATACGGAAGTATAATTTTTAGAGAATCCTACGATAAGACCATCAGTATCTCCATGTTTCAGCATTAAAGGGCCGAAATAATCTCTCTGACGAACATATCTCTTAGCTTTGTACTCGTTCATTCCTTTTCTCTGACGAAGTTTCCAAAGTGTTTCTCTGTATTTCTTTCTGTTTTCTTTCTGATCATCATCACTTGGATCAATGATTGGAATATCCAGGTTGATCCCGTAACGTTCCATCTGTTCCTTGATGTATTGTTTATCACCTAAAAGACTTGGGTAAGCAATTCCTTCTTCGTAAAGAATCTGAGCTGCCTTTAATACATTATATTCTTCAGCATTTCCAAGGGTAATTCTCTTCGGATTGGATTTTGCACGGCTCTGCATCATTCTTACCAATCTTTCGTCTCTGCCCATTCTGTCTAGAAGCTGATGCTCATACTCTTCAAAGTCCGTAATAGTTTTTCTTGCTACACCACTTTCAATAGCAGCTTTCGCAACAGCACTTGATACTTTTGTAATCAATCTGTTATCAAATGGCTTTGGAATGAAATATTCTCTTCCAAACTGCAGGTTCTGAACGTTATAAGCAAGAATTACGGCTTCCGGCACCGGTTCTTTCGCAAGATCAGCAATTGCATGTACTGCCGCAAGCTTCATTTCTTCATTAATTCCTGTAGCCTGAACATCTAATGCGCCACGGAAAATGTAAGGGAATCCTAATACATTGTTTACCTGGTTAGGAAAATCACTTCTTCCCGTCGCCATGATAACGTCTTTACGGGTTGAAAGAGCCAGATCATAAGCAATTTCAGGATCCGGATTCGCTAAAGCAAATACGATAGGGTTTTCACTCATGCTTAATAACATTTCAGGAGTCATCACATTTCCTTTGGATAATCCTACAAAAACATCAGAACCTTTTACAGCATCTTCCAATGTTTCAATATCTGTCTGAGCGATGAAATCTAATTTTTCAGGAGTAAGGTTTTCTCTCTTATGGTTAATTACCCCTTTACTGTCACACATCAGAACATTTTCTTTTTTCAGTCCTAATGAAATATAAAGTTTGGTACAGGCAATGGCTGCTGCTCCGGCCCCATTCACTACCATTTTCACTTTATCAATATCTTTATTGGCAATCTGTAATGAGTTGATTAATGCAGCAGCAGAAATAATTGCGGTTCCGTGCTGGTCATCGTGCATCAAAGGAATATTCAATTCCTCTTTTAATCTTTGCTCTATATAAAATGCTTCAGGAGCTTTAATATCTTCAAGGTTAATCCCTCCGAATGTGGGAGCAATTCCTTTTACAATTTCAATGAATTTATCCGGATCTTTTTCATCAATCTCAATATCAAAAACATTAATATCAGCAAAAATTTTGAATAAAAGTCCTTTCCCTTCCATTACCGGTTTTGATGCTTCTGCACCAATATCTCCTAATCCAAGTACAGCAGTACCGTTAGAAATTACAGCTACAAGGTTTCCTTTTCCTGTGTAATCGTAGACTGTTTCAGGCTTATTGTGGATTTCCATACAAGGAACCGCTACTCCGGGAGAATAAGCCAATGATAAATCTCTTTGAGATGAGTGGGGCTTGGATGGTATAACTTCAATTTTCCCTTTGGGTTCTGCTTTATGATAATCTAACGCGGCCTGACTAAAATTCTTTTCGTCGCGATTGTTGTTACTTGACATACGTTTTATTTTTTGTTAGAGTATATATTTAATGTGGTAATCTACTAAGCTTTCAATTGGTTTCTGAACTACATGTCCCACATTTAAATTAAGTTCTTCAGCTACAGCGCGTAAAATATTTTCATAATAATAAGCAATGGAGCCAATAAAATTGATTTCAGCATCATGAGCTTCCTGATAAGGTATCACCTGATATTCGAAGAAACTTTTCATTTCTTCGGAAACCATATTCATAAAATAAGGATGATCTTTTCTTTCGACAACAAATTTATTGAAATCAGCCAAATAAGCATTTGGTCTTGGGGCGTGATACATATTTTTCAATGCATCTTCTATAGTAAGTTGATAATCTGCCTCAAATTCACTGTGAAGATCTGCAGGAAGTTTTTTCATAAAATATCTACGCACTAACTGCTTTCCGATCGCACTACCACTACCCTCGTCTCCTATCAGAAATCCAAGGGATGGCAATTCAATCTTAAGATTTTCTCCATCAAAATAACATGAATTTGATCCTGTACCTAAAATACAAACAATTGCAGGTTTTCCTTTATAGGCAGCATAGGCAGCAGCCATGAGATCTTCTTTAACAATGATTTCAGCCTTTCCAAATACTTTTTTTATCTCAGCTTCTATGATTTCGCGGTTTTTTTCCACACCACATCCTGAACCATAAAAAAAGACTTTAGTGATTGAATTCTTTACCAACATCAGGTTGCTGTTCTTCTGAATTTCGGGAGTGATAAGTTCTCTGTTGATAAAATTTGGATTGAATCCGATGGTTTCAGTTTTAAGAAAAACCTTTTTGAAGTCATCAAGAATTACCCAATCCGATTTAGTAGAACCACTATCTACAATAGCAACCATATTTTAGATTTTAATTTAAGGGTGCTAAATTATGAATTTATCTTCAATTAGCCTTTAAAACAATCTGGAAGCTGTCTAAAATCATTAATGTTGAATCTTAGTTTTCTTCTCGTTGAATTGCAGAAGCCAGTCTTCAATTTCATCTTCAAGATAGGAGGCCTGCAGTACCATAGCATTGATGAAATCATCAGGGACAGGTTCACCATTGGAGTTTTCAAGATTCCAAAGTTCATTAGACATATTTTCATATTCAGAATACACTCGTTTGAAGCGGGAGTTTTCTTTTTCCAACGCTTCAATATTTTTCTGTTGAAGCTGGAATTTTCTGTATTTGTTTTGACGTTTCATACAAATATTATTATCAATTGGTCATAAAAAATTAGAGTAATATGCTTTCAATTGCGCATTACAAGATAGAAAAAAACATTATCCCAAGGATTTGAAAATGAATTTATTATCAGGTTATAGTAACATCATTCTGCTTATTAAAATTAGAAATAATTTTAATTAAAAAAAATATTTTAACAACTTTTTTCAGTGTTTAACATATAGTTATAAATTTGCATATTCATATTGTAAAGAATCCTGATTTGAAATAATTGAAAATAATCATAAAGACACAGGATTCTAAGGACTACTGAACATTGTTCTTATAAAACATTCTAGCATTCAGTACAATAAAGGATATATTTTCAGTTTTTATATTAATTAAATGAAAGAAATACTTATACGCCAGAAACAGGTTTTGTTCTTCATTATAGCCGGAGGACTAAGTGCTATTGTTGAGATTGGCAGCTTCAAAATATTCAGCACCTACCTACCTCACTTCTTTGCTAAAGAAACTAACTTTCATGGTATACATTATCCTTTGAGCAATATTTTTTCTACAAGCTGCGGGATTATCAGCAACTACTTTCTGAGCATCTGGTTTGTTTTTGAAAGAGGAAAACACTCGAAGAAAAAAGAGTTTGCTTATTTCATGGCAGTATCATTTATCTCCACATTATTAAGTCTTGGTTTTTTTCAGGTATTTTACAGTTTCATATTTAAAGATAATATCAATTTAATTTTTTATACCTTGAGTCCGGAAATGATAAGTAAGATTGCAGCAATCCTGCTGGTTTCCATTCTTAATTATTCGGTAAAAAAGAAAGTAATTTTTAACGGTTAAACTGTGGCAAAAATTTTAAATTATCTCTGGAGATTCTGGCTTTTGTTATTAGCATTTGTTCTAACCATTACTCTTGGGATCCCCGTTTATATTTTATCTTTTAGTAAAAAGCATTATAAATACGCTTATAAATTCGTCCGTTTATGGTGTTTCGGCATGTTTTACGGCATGGGTTTCCGATATGATCTCATCAAGCTTTCTGAACAAAAAAAAGACAAAACGAAAGAGTATGTTTTCATTTCGAACCATACTTCGATTATGGATATTATGCTTACCTGCATTCTTTTTCCGCACCACCCAATTTGTTTTGTAGGAAAAAAAGAACTGGTTAAGATTCCTATTTTCGGAACTATTTATAAAAGGGTATGCGTAATGGTAGACAGAGCAAGCGCAAGAAGCCGTGCTGATGTATACCGCAGATGTGCTGAAAAAATGGAGGAAGGTAACAGCATTGCTATTTTCCCTGAAGGTGGCGTTCCGGATGATACTTCCATTATTCTGGATGACTTTAAAGACGGTGCATTTATGCTCTCCTCAAAACACAACTCTCCTATTGCTGTTTATACCTTTATTGGGCTTAAGGAAATGTTTCCTTTTGACAGCTCTAAAGGTTATCCTGGAAGAGTAAAAGTCTATTTCAATGGAATTATAGAACCCACTGATTCTCCAAAAGACTTAAAAACAGAGGCTTACGAGAAAATAAAAAAAACCTTAATCCGGTATTCCGTTGAAAGTAAATAGTTATATTTGTTTGTGAAATCTATAATAAATATGTCAAATTATTCTAAACAAACCAATTGGGGACAATTCATTCCGTTGGTTACTGTATTCTTCTTTTGGGGATTTGTAGCAGCCAGTAATGATATTCTGATCCCAGTTTTTCAAAAAGCCTTCAATTTATCCCAAACAGAAAGCATGCTGGTTCAGATATGCTTTTATGTAGCGTATACTGTAGGTTCCTTAATTTATATGATTGTATCAAAGAGTCTGAAACAGGATTTGATCAACAAAATCGGATATAAAAATGGTCTTATTGTGGGACTTCTGATTTCTGCATTGGGAACTCTGCTGTTCTACCCTGCTGCCAATATGCATTCTTTCCCTTTAATGATCTCCGGATTATTTATTGTAGGTTTAGGATTCTCTCTTCAGCAGATTGTAGCCAACCCTTTAGCTATTGAGGTAGGCCCTACAGAAACAGGATCACAAAGGTTAACAATGGCCGGAGGAATCAATAATTTAGGAACTACTATTGGACCGCTTATTGTTTCATTTGCTATTTTTGGATCTGCAAGTGCAGCTAATACAGAAGCAAGTATAGAAAGTGTAAAAGTGCCTTATCTTATACTAGGAGCAGCTTTTGCTCTTGTAGCTTTAATGCTTAAATTTTCTTCACTTCCTGCGGTAACCCCAACAAACGTTGAGAATACCGATGAGTCTACTCCGGGAGAGCATAAAACTTCTGTCTTCCAGTATCCTCAATTGGTTATGGGAATGATCGCTATCTTCGTTTATGTAGGAGTTGAAGTTTCTACGGCAAGTAACCTTCCTGCTTATATGGAAAAAAATCTAGGATTTGAGACCAAAGAAGTAGCGCCTTATATTTCATTATACTGGGCATCATTAATGATTGGCCGTTGGACAGGTGCTGTAGAAGCATTTGACGTAACTGCCGGTTTCAAAAAGGTCTTAAGATTCTTAGCTCCTTATTTGGCATTCGGTGTATTTCTATTTGTAAATGCTATTGCAAACCATGATCTTTCTCCGTTCTATGTCTATGGATTCATCATTATAGCAATGATCATCTGTGATATCTTAAGCAAAGGAAACCCGGCAAGAATGCTTTTAATTTTCTCCGTAGCAGGAATTGCGGCATTGCTAATCGGTATGTTTACTACCGGAATGGTATCTGTGTATGCATTTACCAGCGTAGGGCTTTTCTGTTCTACTTTATGGCCATGTATCTTTGCACTGGCAATCAACGGACTTGGAAAGCATACCAACCAGGGGTCAGGATTCCTTATTATGATGATTATGGGAGGCGGAATTGTAAGTATGATACAGGGGTATATCGCAGATATTACAAATATTCACTTCAGTTATATCGTAGGCGTTATTTGTTTTGCTTATCTTGCATTCTATGCAATCCGTGTGAGTGGCATTCTAAAAGCTCAGGGCATTGATCTGGATAAAATATCTAAAGGTAATGGTCATTAATACAACAAAGACAATATATATAAAAAAAAGGTTTTGGGCAGGTGTATTACTTGCCCAATTTCTTTTGTTTTATGGCTTCTCGAAGTCCTCATTGATGATTTCTTTTTTTGAAAAATTCTTTGAACTCCAGAAAGAACTTCATCAAATAGCCTTCAGTTGGCTTTCTTTTTCGATGGGAGATATCATCTATATGATATTGGGAATCGTCCTTTTATATAGCTTTATTGCTTTATGCAAGAAGAAAAGCAGGAATACTTCTCTATTAAGAATCCTCATTATTGGAAACGCCTTTTACTTTACTTATCAGATCTTTTGGGGAATGTTGTATTTCCAGACTCCAATCATTAAAAAGCTCTCCAGACAGGATACTCCTGAAATAAGTAAAGCGAAGAAACTAGCTTTACAGTATCTGGAAAAATGTAAACTCACCCGTGCATCAGTACATGAAGATCATAATGGTATCTTCATTATTACTAATCTGAAAGCTGTACAACAGGAAATCCTATTTCAACAAACCCAACTTCCACAATATATTTCGGATAAAAAAACAACTCACATTCTTACCATTAAACCAAGTTTATTTAAAAAAGTGATGAACTTTACCGGCATATTGGGATACTACAACCCTTTTACAGCGGAAGCACAATATAACGCAGGATTACCACATACCTACATCCCTTTTACAACAGCCCATGAAAGTTCTCATCAGCTTGGTTTTGCCAGAGAGCAAGAGGCTAATTTTATCGGATATCTAATAGGAGTTCATTCTAACAATCCGGACTTACGATACAGCACCGAATACTTTACCTTAAAAAGTCTTTTACGGTATATTGTTGAAGAAGATCCTGAATTTGTAAAATCTGTGATCCGAAATTATTCTCCCGGAATGAAAAGAGATCGTGCTTATGAAAAAAGCTTCGCGTTCAGACATCAGGGTTGGCTGGATGACTTCTTTGGGTTCACTAATAATCTGTTCTTGAAGAGCAACCAACAAGAAGGTTCAGTAACCTATTCCTACTTTATAGATCTCCTTCTCAACTACGAAAAATAGGTATAAAAAAAGAATCGTATCAGGCGATACGATTCTAAAAACACAAATGATGAAAAAAAATTTATTACCTTGACTTGTTCCCTCATTCAAGGCGATGTAAAAGTACGACATATTTTATAAATACAAAAACATTTCTTTCCTTTTTTTAAACTTTATGAAAACTTTATGATTTTTTAAGTTTTTTTGAGTTTGATAAGCATTAATATGAATTACAATCAAGTCTCGCATACCCTATTAAAATAATAAACAAATTATACTTAAACTGCGAAAAATATACAAAATCAAACATTTGTTTAAACATAAAATATTCCATTTATCTTGTATTTTGAACAAGGAAAAAATTAGAGTTATTCTTCTAAAAATTTAAAATATCTCTACTATTCCACTTCCCAATATTATATCGTTTTATTACTTTTGAACACAAGTGTTTTATAATACCTGCATAAGTAATCATAGATAATCATTTCAAACAGTCGTTGGTTTGAAATAAACATTCTATTGATGTGCATATGAAATACACTGGAAAAGAAACTCTGAAGTGAATTTGAATGATGTTTTATATGCTGCAGGATTTCTTTAGAGTCATTAATATTATCCATAATAAAGTTTCTGAAAGGAGTATAATCCTCTGACTCAAGAAAATCCAGGTATTTATCAATAAATGTTCTATATTTTTTATCCAACTGATAATTCAAATTCTTGTCTGTGTTGAATTCCTGTTTGAAAGTATGATTACTATTTTTTATCCAGTTTAATCTTTCCTGGATGGTTGATCCGAGACATTCTAATATTTGATCTATATAATAGAGAGATATTATAATTTTTTCTTCATCATCAAAGTGAATATATTCATAAAGTATACTCTCGCTACTCTTCCAAAATAAAAACTCAGCTTCTTCCATTGTTTCTTCCCCATACCGCTCAATTTCCCGTTGATAGGTATCCAATATAAACTCTGATATTTCCTCAGAGTTTCCATATTGCTCCAAATAATCATTAATTAGTAAAAGAACTTTATTAAAACACTTAAGGTCTGAAAGCTCAAACCTAAGCCGAAGATGAACCCGCGGATCATTATAACGGATAAAAAACCATTTTTTAATTAAATTTTCTTCATGAAGTTGCTGTAATAAAGGTATTACCGCTTCTTCCAAAATAATATCCGCTGTTTTTACTCCTGTATAAATTTTAACATACAACCACTCACTTCCGGGAATAAACTTTCTTTTCATCAACATTTATTTTAATTTATACATTGGAAAAACAAATTCATGCTTAAAACTGTCATTCTCATTAAACAAGAACTCTTCTATCATGATTGTTTTTTTCTTTTTAATCGTATGAATAAAAAGCAGGGCCATATCATAATTTTCAATGTTCAGCGTTAAAGTATTATCCGATTCTACCCATTGAATCCATGCAGGGATTTTCCTTTTAATTCTCCAGCTTTTCAATTCAAACAAAAAGCAATCTTTGTCTAAGATTAACTCTTCTGAAAAAGCAATATCTTTATCAAGGATTTTCCAGGAAGCTTTTGAAAGGACAATATTTTTATATTCTACTCTTGGAAGAAACTTGTAAATATCTTTTAGCCCACCCCAATTAAAATGTAATCCATTTCTTATTTCCTGGGAGTAAAGGTCAGAAAGAAAATAATAAACCGGTAGAGTATTATGAAAATAATTATGGGCATTCGTCAAGTAAGGTCTTATTTCTTTATTAAGCCTTTTAGATCGTAAAACAATTCTATCATTTTGCAGTGAGATATAAAGATCATCTACCGCTATTTGACTTTCTTCCGGTACAACAGACTGTGCCATATAAGGAATCTCATACGGTCTTATGGTAGGTCTTCTCACCACATTCCCTATTCTTGCTTCAGGCAAGTGAATCACTTCTGCTAAAATGCGCTCGGGATTCATTGCTTCTTCTTTATCAGCAATAGTTTTTGTTAACTTATGGATTTCAGATTTCTCAGAACAAAATCTCCCTAATAGTGTTGCTGCACTACTTCCTGTACTCCCATTTAAAAATAATTTTTCTTTATCATCGTCTGAAATAATCTCCGTCATAAAAGAAATTGTATCAGGTAGATCATCCCATTTCTCATCTAATTCCTTAAAATCATCATCAAATAACTCTATCTTGTATTGGTTTTCTAATAATGCATCCTGTAATTTTTCGTTAAGAACCTTTTGAACCGGGTTAAGTTCAATACTTAGATTGTTATTTTTTTCAGAATTTGGAAGTATTAAGTCATCTAAGTAAGGATGAATTCCTTTTAATGAAGCACTTTGCTTATAACCAAGACCGATTTCGGAATCAAGAACATACTGCAAGGGTAACTCCTTCCCTTCAAATCGTACATTAAAGTCCTTTTTAAATTTTTCTAAAAGGGTATTTTTTTGAGCTAAAGTTATTTTATTTAAAAAGCTAAAGGCTGTTTTAAGCTCTTTTTTCCAATAGGGTGATAAGGTTGCTTTATCTTTATGATATAAGTCGGTTTGAAACAAATATTTTTGCTCATATTCTATCCCAAAAGACACAATGAGTTTCTCAATCTCAGCATAGCTTGAAGTAGGATTACCAATATTTTGATCTAATTCATCCAACTTATTTTTTATAGAAATTAAAATATGAGCTTCATTTGCTTTGAGTCTTTGTAAAACAGAAATTATAGTATCTAAAAAGTCTCTTCCTGAAACATTAGGCTCAATTTCGCTGGTAAGAACCTGATTATCGATCAGCTCTTCTATAAATTCTAAGGCTTCTTCTTGGGTTATTTCGTCTGTGATCAGAATCTCTGTAAGTTCCTGTATGGTCTTTCCTTGTTTTGAAAACTTCAATACATATTGTAACTCTTCGGAAAGAGGGGCCGAGGAAATGATATAATCCCTTTTCCCACCTATATATTGATATTCTATATAGCGGATTTTGTTCCCTACTTTATAAATAGTATTATTAGGAAAAAACAAAAGCTTATTTCTTATTTCCTGCTTTTTTACAAAGTGTTGAGCCAGTGACACAAGAAAATACATATCCAGTTTCGTATCCCTCACTAAATAATCTGTATATAAATTATCTTCTCGTGATATAGTATTTTTACAATCTTCACTAAATTTCCCCAAACCTATTCCAGAAAATAAGCCGAATGGAGTACAACGCGTACTCATCCGGCTATAATATTTTAATAAGGTATGCTTTAGTTTTTGGTGTTCATTTGGTGAAAGTGATTTTTCTGTGTGAAGCCATCTGGTCATTTCCTCATGCAAATCAGGTGAGGCCAAATAAATTCCCTCTAGAAAAACTGAATGATCAGCTAATTTATTTCTTAATTCTTTATCTGAAATTTCACTTTTATTTACTGCTTCAAGAAATTTTTTATTTGAAAATAAAGGAGTACGCACAATATATTCTTCGAAAAACTGATAAGGAAAACGGGCCATTTATTTTTTAATTTCTTCTTTAGGTTGGTAGTCGGGATGCCCTAATTGCCATAATGCAAAAGCAAAAATATCTGAAAGGTTTGAATGCCCATGAGCAACTGTTGTATTATTTCCATGTCCACCCTCATAATCTATTTGAAGTAAAATAGGATTTTTTGATGCAGTATTTGCCATTAATTTAGCCGCAAATTTTACAGGTTCCCAAGCAAGTACTCTTGGATCATTAATTCCTCCTGTTACAAATGTTGCAGGATATTGTACGCCTTTTTTAATATGATGATAGGCATCCATTTCTAGTAGACCTTTAAATTCTTTAGGATCTTTTAATGTTCCATATTCATCCACATTACTGCTAATGGTAAGTATATCTCTTAATGTATTGGTTATAGGCAATTCTAAAATAGCTGCTTTAAATAGATCTGGTCTTTCTGTTATTGCTCTTCCTACTGTGATTCCGCCTGCACTCGCTCCCCAAATCGCTACTTTATCTTTTGAGGTATATTTTTCTTTTATTAAATATTCTGTGCAGTCTATCAAATCCCTCCATGTATTGGGTTTCGTTTCTTTATATCCTCCCAGGCGCCAACGTTCTCCTTTTTCACCACCCCCTCTTACATGAGCAATAGCCATAACCCCTCCTTGATTTACCCATAACAGATAAATACGGGCAAAGTATGGGTTGTAGGATACTCCAAAAGAACCATAGGAATCTATCAATACAGGATTATCACCATTTCGCTTTACATTTTTATTGTATATAAGGGATAATGGAATTTCCTCACCATCTCTTGATTTCACAGTAATTTCTTTAACTTCAATATCTTTAAAATCGGGATATTCTACAATAGGAGCGATATTTTCAGCAAAAAAAGAATTTGTTTTCAGGTCATATCTAAAACGTTGTTCCTGATTTGCCCATCCGGAGCAATTTATCCAAATATCTGAAAAGCTCTCTCCTTTTCCTTGTAAATTGATAGCTCCTGATGGATAAGGGAGCTTAATTGCAATATCTTTTCCATCTTTATATAGGTATAGCTTCGCCTCTACTCCGTTTTTGATTGTTGTGTAATAAATACCATCTTTAGTGAGTCTATATTGCCCAATAACTTCATCTTTTTTTTCCGGAATTAAAATTTCAGGGTTTCTAAAATTGGGTTTTTCAATATTGGTTTTACAGAGGGTGTAATTTTGAGAATTATATTGAGATAAAAAAAAAGCGTCATTACCCACAAGCTGTAGAGACCTAACTTTATCTTCTTTATAATAAAGAGGTTTCCATGTTTTGTTGCCCTGTAGTAAATCTTGTTTGGAAATTATAAATGTTTGTCTGTAGTAATTATTATCTACCAACATTCCTACATAATACTTATCATTAGAATCTAGTATAATAGGAGATTTTTTTTCATCTATTTTTAGTTCATGGTTATGATGAGCAGAAAAAACATGGGTTAATTCCTTTGGGTTTGTTCCAATTTTATATAAAACGGCTTGTGTGTTTTTATAAAAATTGGGGGATTTGGAATCATTAACAGGGAAGTATGTATAAAAAAATCCAGAACTATCGTCCAGCCACTTTATTCCTCCTATATTAGCAGGAGTTGTATTGGTAATAATTTCAGGGTAAATGTATTGAGTCTTTACATCCATAATAATAACCTCTGCCAATTCTTTCCCTTTTTCAGCCATTGCAATAGCCACTTTATCCCCAGTTGAATTGGGGCTAATATAATTAATGACAAACTCATGGTTTGCATCAGAGCTTTTGAAATTAGCAGGATCATAAAGGAGTTCTTCTTTTCCTAAAAATCCTTTCCGATAATAAAGTTTAGCTACTTTTTCATCTCCCCTTCTCTTCAAATAAAAATATTTATCATTATTTATAATTTTTAAATCAGATGTAGAATACCCCTGCTTTTCATCAAGCTCTAACCTTTTTTCTAAATAATAGCGTCTTTTAGGAATCTGATTAAGAATAGAATTGGTATACTCTGTTTGTGTTTTCATCCATTCTTTTGTTAAAGGATTATCTAAATCCTCTAAATTCCTATATTCATCTACGATCTGGGTTCCAAAATATTCATCCGTTACAGAAACGGATGGAGCCGGATTGTTTTTTTGAGCATTCAAAGAGATATAAAAAACACAAATAATGATAAATATTATTTGCTTCATGGTCTCACAATGATTGTATTAGGTGGAATCTGTGTTGGTGGCTCCTCTCCGGTATTAAAATTTGCCATCTGATTGCCATAGCCACCATTAATTGTTCTCATATCGCTAATTTTCATTATTTGTAATTTTTTTAACGATAACTTTTTTTCTTGTTTGATTATTTTTTTCATTAAAATTATGTGTAAAATTATAAACACAAATAAAAGAATATTTTTCAAATTTACAATAAAAACATCATATAAATTTATAAATTCATATCATAAAAAACACACCCAAACCATTAAATACCAATAACTTACAAACACCAACATGGGATTTAATATTGATGAGAGATGAAGACTTCTATTTCAAAAATATTTAAATAAAAATCTAATTACGGATTTTATATCATATCATATTAAACTCTACATCCTAGAGATCTCACCAAAACACAACCAACTGATTTAATAATAATTATGTCTTATTATTTCATAAAACACCGTTGAATATGGTCATTATTCCAGAAAACAGACATTCTTAAATAAAAATGTAAATTTGTTTCGTATTTACAAAAGAATGAAATATATAGTCCTGATTATACTATTATTATCCAGCAATTTGGCAGGTGCTCAAAAGGGCAAATTTGATAATTTATATGAATTTACTTATTCGGAACTAAAGAATAAGTTTTATGATTATTATGACTATAATAAAACTTCAGATGCCAAGCAGATAGCCAGATATTATCTCCAAAAGGCTAAAAAAGAAAAAAACACTCTTGAAATAGCGGAAGGCTATATCCTAGTACATTTTTATGAAGATTATCCGACTGCTCTAAAATATCTTGATAGTTTAACTACCATTACAAAAACTGTAAAAGGAAATCTATACCCTACCAGAACATATTTGACCAAAGGAAATCTATATTATAAGCATGATAATTTAAAGGCGGCATTGGATAATTATATTCTCGGGCTTAAATACGCAAAAGAACAACACGACGAAAAGCAAACAGCTTATGCCAATATGAGTATTGCGTATATCAATAGCTATATAGGTAAGAATGCAGAAGCTGCTAAAACATTCAGATATTATCTATACAATGGAAATAATATTACAGATACCTATCAACACAATCAAATACGCATAGCTCTAATAAGCTGTTATCTAGAGATTAATAAATTAGATTCCGCCAATATTTTAATTAAAGAAGGACAAAAATCTATTCTCCTAGGTAAAAACAAATACGACCCTAATCTATATTCTTATTTGTCCGGAACTTATGATCTTAAATTAAAAGCATATAATACTGCCATTATAAAGTTATCGAATGCCTATAATTATTTCACCAATAACAATGAAAATTCAAATGCTAACTATGCCCTTTATAATTTAGGGAAAGCTTATCAGGGATTAAAAAATAAGGAAAAAGTTACAGAAACCTATATTAAGTTAGACTCCGATGTTCAAAAATACAATATTACCTTTCCTGAGCTCCGTGAAGTTTATACTTACCTTATAGATTATTATAAAGCTAATAATGATCAACAAAAGCAACTTTACTATATTGACCGTTTTCTGGTGGTTGATAAGAAACTCGATGAACAGATTCAATATTTATCTACCGAGTTGCCCAAGAAGTATGACACTCCCAATCTTTTACAGGAAAAAGAAGATATCATCGAGAAACTAGAAATCAGAAAAAAAGTACTTTATGTTTCTGTTGGTGTTCTTGTATTAATACTCCTATTCATTATATATCTATACTATAAATCCAAGAAAAAAGAAAAAGAGCAGAGAAAAATTGCACAGGATTTAATTAGCCTGGTTGAAAAGAGAAATATTGAAGAGAACAATATTGATGAAAAAAATGGCGCTAATGATATTGAAATAAATCACTTAGCAATTCCTGAACAAAATGAACAAAATGATAAAACCACTAAAGCCCTATCTGAAGAAGTTACTCAATTTATATTACAAGAATTGAGAATATTTGAATCCAAGGAACTTTTCTTAAAAAAGGGGATTACATTAGCCAGCCTAGCAAAAAATATAAAAACAAATACTGCCTATTTATCTGAAATAATCAATACTCATAAAGGAAAAAACTTTGCGACTTATCTTAATGATCTTAGAATTGACTTTGCTTTAAATAGGTTGGTGAAAGACAAAAAATTCCGTTCCTACAAATTATCTGTCATTGCTGAGGAGCTAGGATACAATAATGAACAGGCATTTTCTTTAGCTTTTAAGAAAAAAACAGGCACTACACTCTCTATGTACATTAAAGAAATTGATAATTTAACCAATTCCTGAAATAACTGTAAGTAATTATTTTACAAATAATTACTTCATTTATTTTTATAAATTCATATAGGTAAATTTATAAATTTAAAACCTCAAGACTTTTTTTACGATTTACACTTGTGTATGTTTGCTACAGGTAAAAACACAAAATTTATTTTTTGTATGTGTACAGTACAAAACATAAATATAAAGGCTGATCAGCACCTTCCCATGTCAGGGACATATGGCAAGCAAATATTAATTCAAAAAAAATTTAACAATGAAAAAGTTAACAGGAATGAAGAAAGGTTTTTCTTCTTTGGAAAACAAAAAACTTAAAAGAGACGATTTAAAATCAGTAAATGGTAGCCTAAAGTCTTATGCTATTGAATCTAGTGCAGCAGTTACAACACCAGGATGCTACGAAGCCGATCATTATACTTCTAATGGAGGTGATTATATTGGTAGACTAGAAGTTTGCTAGTATATGAATAAAGAAAAAGGGAGGGTAAATTCCCTCCTTTTTTTATCCATATTATTAAATTAAATCATTTATGAAAATTTCATCATTAATAAGATCTGGTTTTCTCCTTATTGTTTTATTACCCCTTACATCTTGTAAAAAGAACTACATTACTTATTATAACAAAGTAAATGAGGCCGACAGCATCTACAGAATGGCCAATAACCCTAAACTAGCTGTAAAAGAGTATCAGAAAATTTTCAAAGAATATGATCCTAAAAATCAGGATCGGGTTGAAGAATATGCAACTTATATAACCCTAGCCGATCAGTATCATGAAGACTTTGGTGGAAAAAAAAGCCTTTATCAATTAATATCTCTGATGGCTCCTTATGGTAACGAATATAAAAAGTATATGCCTCTTTTTAATAAATACGGGATAGACAATACATCTGTAGAACAAAAAATAACAGAATGGAAACAAGGACTAGATAAAAAGCTGGTTGATTCTTTCAAGATTGCTCTGATAAGAGATCAGGAAGGACGCCCTCTTGATACTGCACTGACCAGAAAAAATGTTGAGAAAAATGCAAAACTCTTAATATGGACCTTTAAAAATTATGGATTTCCAACACCTGAAAAAATAGGATGGTTTCCTATGCCTACCTTTATCTCTCATATGGTTGAGTCCAAAAAAGATTATCCTTTTATAAAGGACAAATTGCTGGAATATGTAAAATCGGGAGATTTTTCTCCTCGCGACTACGCAAGAATGGAAGATACTTACTTAGGATCTCATAAAAAAATCACACGCTACGGCTTTAATATGATTCCAGTAAAAGACAGTACGCAGACTGATCGCAACCGGAAGAGCCTGGGAATCCCAAGTATGAAACACAGTTCCAAAATAAGAAAAGATTATTTTAAAAAACAAAAGCAGGATGATACTCATCATATCGAATAACGGAGATTCCACGACTACAAAAGTCATCAAATATCTTTCGGCGATGGGAAAGACGTTTATTCGTGTACATGAAGATGAGTTTTTTGAAATTAAAACCGATAAAAAAAGAATTTACCTGATTAGTGACAGAAACAGTTTTTTTCTGGATGAGATCGTAAGTACCTGGTACAGAAGAGGTGGCTTAAAATTCAAACGTATATCCTATGAAAATAATGCTGCCAACCATCATATGGATGAACATCAGCATTGGCTTGAAGATTATGTGATCAAAACTTTGGAATCAAAAAAAAGCATTAACAAACAAAGCAACAATCACGTCAATAAACTCTTAGTTCTGGAGCAAGCAAAAAAAATAGGGTTAAACGTTCCCGAATATTTTTTAGCAGAGAATACAGATGAAGTTATTATCCATGAAACAATTACAAAACCCATTACCGAAAATGTGATATTGGATTCTGTTGATAAAAATTTCAACGGCATTATTTACACTTCGATTGTACAGGAAAAAGAAAAGGAAAATTTCTTCATTACTTTCTTTCAGGAAAAAATTGAAAAGGATTTTGAAATCAGGAGTTTTTATTTGGATGGCAAAATATGGTCTACTGCTATTATTTCTCAAAATGACGAACAAACTAAAACCGATTTCAGAAAATATAATTATAAAAATCCCAACAGGAAGGTATCCTATCAGCTTCCTGAAAATATTGAAGAAAAAACGTATCAGCTCATGCAATCGCTGGACCTAAGCTGTGGTTCAATAGATTTTATAAAAAGTGGAGACATTTTCTACTTTTTGGAAGTTAATCCTACAGGTCAGTTCATAGGACTTTCAGATACCTGCAACTACTCATTAGAAAAAGAAATAGCACAATATTTATGAAGAAACTATTTAAAGAAGAAAAAAATAAATTACCTCTTACCTTTAAATTTATTGAAAAGCTTGGGACTAAAAAGTCTAATGATAAAAATAGTATTAACATACACTATGTAGAGTGTGAAACTTATCAAACAGATTACCTGATGAGAGAAAGACCAATAAAAGCATTGACAAGACTATTATGAGATATTTTAACCTGTTCAGTAATATTTTGATCACCAAAGGTGCCGGAAGGATCTTGATCTCAGATCTTCAGAGGAAGATCTCTGATCTTTATCCTTTGGAATTGTATGATATTATTGAGGAGCTGAAAAATGATTCGATTGAAAACATCTTAGAAAATTATGATACTGAATCTAAACAGATCATGCATGAATATATAAACTTTCTGCTTGAAAAAGAATATGGCTTTATAACTAATGAGGATTGGGATAGGAATTTTCTTCCATTATCTTATGAATTTCAAGAAGTAAGCAAGGTTTCTAATGTTTTCATTGAAATTGACAATATCATTATTCTCGACAAAATAAAGACCTCTATAAACAACTTAGGAGTAAAACATTTGGTAATTTATTCTACTAAAGAGCTTTCTCTTGAAGAATTTCAGGATATTGACAATAAGTTTAAAGGCTCTGTTTTAGAAGGTATAGAAATATACGCTCCATTTCATAATGCCTTAAATGAAAAGTTTTTTCAAATCCTCAATCAATCAACTACAAGAATTTATAATTTCATTTTTTACAATTGCAACGAGATCCCTTTTAAGACCAAAGAAATATTTAGATTCAGTATCAACTTTAACCATGAAAACATCAAAATATCCGCTTGCGGAAAAATAGATCTAAAATATTTCAACACCAATCTTCCCAAAGTTCTTGAAGCCATCAATCATAATTCCTGTTTACACAAAAAAATTGGAATTGATAGAGACGGGAATATAAAAAACTGTCCTTTAATGCCCGAAAAATTTGGAAATATTCATCAATCCAGTCTTGAAGAAGTTCTGATAGAAAGTGATTTCAAAAAATACTGGAATCTTACTAAGGAGAAAATAGAAATTTGTAAAGATTGTGAGTTTCGCTATGTCTGTACCGATTGCCGCGCTTATACAGAAAGAACCCACAAGAATAAAGAAGGCCTTGATATTTCAAAACCTTTAAAATGTGGATATGACCCCTATACAGGAATATGGAAAGACTGGAGTCAAAATCCTTTGAAACAAAAGGCCATGAAACATTACAATATGGAAAATATTCCCAATTAAAAAGGTAGAACACAAATATGTTATTCCAAATCCCACAGATGCGCTAATTATGAATGTAAACATTAACCATGAAAATCCTTATATATCCATCTGTGGGAAAATGGAACTCCAACCAACAAAAAAAATGTCTATTTGATATTTTTACTTCAGATTTATATTTATACCAAATAAAAAATGCTTTTCAAGCCAAATCCTGTAAATAAAATATTGATATTCAAACCAAATCTACCAATAACACCTTATATCTCACTAATAAAAGAAAAATTTTTTTGTTAATTTAAAACATCTGTGTATTTTAGATGAAAATATTAATATGATTTTTGATAAACTAATTAACTACCTAAAACTTGATAAACAGGAATTTATTTTCCAGTTTAATTCTCATCCCAATTATCCGTCAGCATTGGCTTTCAGTGATACCTTAAACTTTTTGGGAGTAAAAAATGATGCTTATCAACTTGATAAAGAATACTGGGATGAACTTCCTGAAGAATTTATTGCTATTGTTGATAACGCATTCTCATTGGTGAAAAAATCAGGAAGCAGTTATTCAGTCTATTCTGAAAAAGCAAAAACATTAGGCAAAGAGGAACTTTATAAAAACTCTACAGACTTCGTCCTGTTGTTTGAAAAGACTGAAAATGTAGAAAATAAAACAGCTTTCAATTTCAAGCCTATTTTATATGCTGTTTTTGCGGTGATTCTTATCTACTCATTCATATATCAGGGATTACTTGAAGCGATCTTTAATCTTCTTTCATTGGCCGGAGTTTATATTTCATTGGAGTTATTCAACCAGAAATTTGGAAATACATCTACTGTTATAGGAAGTATTTGTGGAGCTGCTCCTGCCACCCAAACGGCAAATTCATGTGACAGGATTATCAAACAAGATAAGACCAGTATTTTAGGATTAAAGTTTTCAGACTTTTCACTTATCTACTTTACAGGATTAGCGATATTAGGATTATTTTTACCGGCTACAGCTTATATTGTAAAAGGATTTACTTTTGTTTCAATACTTGCCATTGGTTATTCTCTCTATATTCAGGCTTTTGTTGAAAAAACATTTTGTAGAGTTTGTCTGTTAATTATCTCTATTCTGGTTGGACAAATAGTTATCAGCGCTTTATTTTTCCAGAATCTTACTTTTGGAGTAGGTGCCCTTCTACTTACGGTTATCTTATGGGCAATGATTTTTTCAGCAGTAATGTATTTCAATACTCTGCTTGAACAAAAAGAAGAACTTCAAAAAACCAATGCTAAAAATCTTAGGTTCAAAAGGAATTATGAACTATTCAAGAGCCAGTTATTAGAAAGAGATAAAATAGAATTCCAGGATACTGAGACATTTTCAGTGGGGAAAAAGGATGCAAGACTTCGTATCTCCGTTATTTCAAATCCTTATTGTGGTTTCTGTAAAGATGGTCATAAACTGGCAGAAAGTCTTTTAAAGAAATACCCTGAAGATGTTTCCTTACAAATGAGATTTAATTATACTCCTGAAAGATCTAATGAAAAATACAATGCATTAATTTCAGATCTAACGTATATCTACAACAATAAACCGGAAAATGAATTCCTGCATGCAGTAGAAGAATGGTTCGAAACAAGAGATGAAAGCAAAGTCAATATATTGTCCGGAGGAGTTCCTACCTCAGAAAACCTCAATTCATTGACTCAAATGACCCTTGAAAACAGTAATGCAGGACTTAACTTCACGCCCATCCTTGTAATTAACGGCTACCAGTTCCCGGAAAAATATGACAGAGAAGATATCGTATTTTTTATGGATGAGTTAATAGAAGATGACGAAATTTAATCATAACCAATGATTCAAAATTCACTATCTTAGGAAAAATAAAAGCGGTATCCGAAAAGCTATAAAAGAGTAGGAAAACCAAAAACTATTTATTATGAAAAATCTAAAAAAACTTTCAAGAGAAGGCCTAAGTATACTGAAAGGCGGCATTACTCAGGAATGTGCAAGAATTCAAAGCGAAGCGAGCTATTGCGAATCCAAGATTAACCCGCCTAAGGAGGGAGCTATAAATGCATGTAATAAATGGTGCTACTACTAGCCTACCATTTCATTGAATTATAATATTGAATAAAGCAAAAATGTCGTCAGAATATGACGGCATTTTATAATGATTATTAGTTTTGAGAAAATTTCCTTTTTATAAACAACCAGACACCAAAGACTGTGGACCTACCTGTCTTAGAATTGTAAGTAAATATTACGGTAAAAGTATATCGCTGCAACAAATCCGCGCCCTTTCTGAAACTACCCGTGAAGGAAGCAGCCTTCTTGGCCTAAGTGATGCTGCAGAGAATTTGGGCTTCCGTTCATTGGGAGTTCAGGTCGACTTTAAAACCCTTGTAGAAGAAGTTCCACTTCCATGTGTCGCACACTGGAATAAAAATCATTTTGTGGTTGTTTATAAAGTCGATAAAAATAACAAGGTATACATCTCTGATCCCAGCTACGGACTGATTACCTATAATCAGGAGGAATTTATCAAAGCCTGGATCGGGGAAAATGCCAATGAAAACACTGAGGAAGGAATAGCCCTTATACTGGAAACAACACCGGCTTTCTTTCAAACCGAATTTGACAATGAAGAAAGTAAAGCCAGCTTTTCTTTTCTTTCCAAATATCTTCTTAAATACAAATCACTTGTTATTCAACTTGCAGTAGGACTTCTTGCAGGAAGTTTACTATCCCTGGTTTTCCCTTTTCTTACTCAGAGTATTGTAGACGTTGGGATACAGAATCAGGATATTAACTTTATTTACCTTGTCCTTCTTGCACAGATTATGCTATTCTTCGGCAGAATGGGTATTGAGACCATCCGAAGCTGGATTCTTCTCCATCTTTCTGCCAGAATCAATATTTCGATTATTTCCGATTTCTTTATCAAACTGATGAAGCTTCCTATCAGCTTCTTTGATACTAGAATGACCGGAGATATCATGCAAAGGATTAATGACCACCATAGAATAGAGCAACTCCTTACAAGTTCTTCATTAAACACTCTGTTTTCATTAGTCAATCTGATAATCTTCAGTATTGTTCTTCTGCTTTATGATTACAGACTTTTCATTGTTTATCTTGTAGGAGCAATAGCCTATATCGGATGGATTAGTTTCTTCCTTAAAAAAAGAAAAGAACTTGATTACAAAAGATTTTCCCAGGTTTCTCAAGAACAAAGTAAAGTAATTGAGCTTATCAATGGAATGCAGGAAATCAAAATGCATAATGCTGAAAAGCAAAAAAGATGGGATTGGGAGTTTCTGCAGGTAAAATTATTTAAAATCAGAATAAAATCATTGTCTTTAGAGCAGTGGCAATCTGTAGGAGGGAACTTCATTAATCAGATGAAAGATATTCTGGTAAGTTTCCTGTCTGCAAAGTTGGTATTAAGCGGCAACTTAACCTTAGGGATGATGCTTTCTGTTCAATATATCATTGGGCAGCTGAACAGCCCGCTTCTTCAGCTTATTGACTTCATTAAACAAACTCAGGATGCCAAAATTTCTCTTGAAAGATTGGGTGAAATTCACGATAAAGAAGATGAAGAAAATAAGGATGAACAATATGCAATGGAAATTCCACAAAAGGATATTGAGATTACTGATATGTCATTCAGATACATCGGATCCGATGTCCCGGTTTTTGAAAATCTGAACCTTACTATTCCGTACCAGAAAACTACCGCAATTGTTGGAGCCAGTGGAAGTGGAAAAACCACCTTACTGAAACTCCTGATGAAGTTTTATGAACCAGACCATGGAGATATCAAAATCGGGAATACTGCACTGAAGAACATTTCTCCTCGATTCTGGAGAGACCATTGTGGAGTTGTCATGCAGGAAGGATATGTATTTAATGATACAATTGCTAATAATATTGCTGTTGGTGAAGATCATATTGATAAAAAGAAATTAAGACGTGCAGTAGAAATAGCCAATATTAAAGAATTTGTGGAAGGTCTCCCATTAAGTTATAATACAAAAATCGGGAATGAAGGAGTTGGAGTAAGTGGCGGCCAAAAGCAAAGACTTTTCATTGCGAGAGCCGTTTATAAATCTCCCGAATATATTTTATTTGATGAAGCTACCTCTGCATTGGATGCCAATAATGAAAAGATCATCATGGAAAACCTTGAACAGTTCTTTAGAGGTAAAACAGCAGTAGTTATTGCTCACAGGCTTTCTACTGTAAAACATGCTGATAAGATTATTGTACTGGATAAGGGAAAGGTGGTAGAAGAAGGCAGTCATGCCGAATTGGTAGATCTTCGTGGCGAATATTACCGATTGGTGAGAAACCAGCTGGAACTAGGAAATTAACCAAATAAAATCAACATATAGCGGAATCCGAAAAGCTTATAGAGTAGGAAATTAAAAGCATCTATTAATTATGAAAAATCTAAAAAAACTTTCCAGAAAAGATTTAGTTTTTGTCAGTGGAGGTGTAATAATTCCGGATGACAATTGTTGCGGATCATGGTGTCTTGGTAGCTGGATGCCATGTCGTATGCATCATTTTGAATGTCCACCAGACGCAGACACTTCACCACCATCATGGTATGACGGGACTTGCCCACGTATTTAAATTATATTCCCCCTGAAATATTGGGGGAAAATTTCACCTCAGAAAACAATGAAAGAAGACATTTTAGACAATATTGAACTGCGCTCAGAAAGTGTACAAGATATTCTTACCCAGCCACCTAATTGGATGATTCGCTGGGGAAACACGGTTATATTCATAATTATCCTACTCATTTTTGTCATGAGTTACATTATAAAATATCCGGAGTTTGTACCAGCTCCTATTATAGTAACATCCCTGAATCCACCGGAAAAATTAGAAGCAAGAATCAATTCCAAGATTGAAAAAATATTCATTAAAGATCATCAGGAAGTAAAGAAGAATGATGTATTGATGGTGATGTTGTCTGCTGCCAATTACAAAGATGTTATCGCATTAAAAAAACTGGTAGACTCAATATCTCCTAATCAGCTTGGTTCTTTTCCGATTGCTCAGACTTCAAGATATAAATTGGGTGAATTACAGGGAGAATACAACAGCTTTGCAAAAGCATTTCAGGATGAGGAGCTTTTTACAAGATTACAGCCTTATGCTCCGGAAAATCTGGCTACGAACCTCAGTTTATCTGAGTCTAAAGCAAGAATTTCCACTTTAAAACAGCAAAAAAACCTGGAATCCGCCAAATATGATCTTACAAGAAAAAATTTCCAACGGTCCCAGGAACTATTCAATCAGGGAGTGATCTCTGCTATGGAACTTGAGAGTGAAAAAATTAAATATCTTCAGGCTCAGCAGAACCTGGAAAACATTAATATTTCTATTTCGCAGGCTGAAGAAGGGATTTCCAATCTTAACAAAACCAAAAGCGGAACAGTAATTAATACCGAGAAAGACAAAATTAATTATTCTTCACAAACCTTACAGCTTTTTGAGCAACTAAGAAAGGCTCTAAAACTTTGGGAACAAAATTACCTTGTTATTTCATCTACAGATGGTGTTGCCAGTTTCCAGCAGTTTTTCGGCGAAAATCAGTTCGTAAAAGCAGGAGAAGCTATTATATCCATCCTTCCTAAGAATAAGGAGAAATTAGTAGGCAGAATGTCTGTTCCTACAGTAAATTCCGGAAAGATTCTTCCTGGGGAAAAAGTATTAATCAAACTGGATAACTACCGTTTCCAGGAATATGGAATCGTAGAAGGAAAAGTTCAGAACATATCACTTATTCCTGATGATAAAGGAAATTACTATGTAGATGTAGTTTTACCAAAAGGATTAAAAACAAGCTATAATAAAAATCTGAAATTTGATAAAGAGCTTAGAGGAAGTGCAGAAATTGTAACTGAGGATCTAAGACTTATAGAAAGATTCTTCTATCAGATCAGAAAACTATTAGGCTACCAGGCTTAATAGAAGTTTTACTATAAATATGGCCGTTTCTCAATGTAAGGAAACGGCTTTTTTATTTGCTCATATTTTTTCTATTTCCATTCAGAGAAATAAATAATCACCTCACATAACAATATGGAGTAGAATATAATCAGAATAGAAGTTTATCAACTTTACCACCATATATTCTGACATCATATTTTTCCTATACAAAATAAAGATTCAAATATCTTTTACAATAAGAATACAAAACAGTATATAATAGTAACTTAAATTTTCGGATGACATTTTCTAAGGAGAATGGATAACAATGAGCGAAAACAATCTAGAAAAATGAAAGCTATTGTATAAAAATAAAAACCACAATCATCAGTTAATGATTGCGGTTTTGTAGCGAAGACGGGAATTGAACCCGTGACCTCAGGGTTATGAATCCTGCGCTCTAACCAACTGAGCTACCTCGCCGTTTTGGTGGTGCAAATATAGAAAAATATTTTCATCTGTATTCCCATAACGAAAATAAAGTTCAAATATCTTTTACATGAAACATACAGAATAAAATACGCCGGCAATTAAAACAAAACTGAAGTCTTTGGATGACATTTTCTTGGGGGGAGTGAATAACTATAAGGGAAAACTATTCTGAAAAATGAAAATTATTACATAAAAATGAAAACCGCAATCATCAGTTAATGATTGCGGTTTTTGTAGCGAAGACGGGAATTGAACCCGTGACCTCAGGGTTATGAATCCTGCGCTCTAACCAACTGAGCTACCTCGCCGTTTTGGTGGTGCAAATATAGAAAAATATTTTTTACCTCCAAAATTATTTTAACTTAAAATATTCTAAAACATTCCCAACATGATCTGGTTTATTGATTATCTTGTTATTAGCATCTAAAATAAAATACGTCGGAGTTGCATGAACATTGTATGTATCTACATAACTACTGTTCCATCCTCTCAATTCCGAGTCATTAATCCATGGAAAGGCAGCAATTTTTTTAGAATAAGAATCTTTATCCACATCTAAAGACAGGGCAATAACCTGAATATTTTTTGCTTTTAAATCGTTGTATTTTTCTAATAGCTTCGGAAGTTCAGTCTCACAGTGTGAGCATGTAGATGACCAGAAGACAATAACCTTCTTATCAGCCTTTACATCATGGATTGATTTCGCAGTGGTATTTGTTGCCGATTGGAATTTATTATTAGGGAATACTGCTCCCATTTCAATATTGGCATTGGATTTCAATGTGGAAGCCAATCTATCATTAATGGTACATTTAAGATTTTTAGCCAATCCTAAGTATTTAGTTTTAAAATCGTCCATCTGATAAACATCAAAAATATCGATAAGCTCAGATAATACAGTCTGTCCTCTTGGAGTTTCTACCTTTAAACGATCTAAAAGTTTATCTACTGAAGCTGTAACATTAGCATTCCCACCAGAGTTCAAATAAGCAACTAATACAGGTCTCAGCAAGGATGAGCTTTCAAGCATATCATTAGACTTGTCTAGGAAATTAATAATTTCCTCCTGATCCGGTTTTTTAGTAGGATCTGCCGGATTTCCCAGAAACTTACTGTAATTGGTATTGTAATAACTAATAAACGGGTGCTTAGCAGCATCGATGGAAGTGGATGTACCGGAAAGCCTGTCAATCTCTGTTTTTAAAGCTTTTCCAAAGTCTGTGTTATCTTTATAGTATTCTTTAATCTGGCTTAACGCAGGAAGAATAAGTTCTTTCTTTTGAGAACCTTCCTGTTGTTTGCTCATTAGTTCATTGGCTTCATCCAGATAAGTAACGTCCTTCACTTTATTATTCTGAATATCAAGTTTGATATTTACATTCTTGTTTTCTGAAATAAAACTTACAGTGTTATTAGTGCCAGGGAAGTAGATCTTCATCATTCCCATATAATTATTTGGATATTTAAACGTCCATGTATTATTCTTACTTTGTTCTTTGGTAACAATAATATCTTTTGAGCCGTTTAGCGTATATAGAATGGCATCCTGATCTTTAAAATCTGCCGGTGTCTGAACTGTAACAGTAAACTGAGCCTGCAGTGCAAATGCAGCTAAAACCGCAGATAGTGTATAAATCTTTTTCATAGAGTAAAAATAAAAAAACTCTCTGATTAATCAGAGAGTTTCTTATTATTTTAATAAAATTTTATGCTTTTATGCTTTTATACTTTTTGGTGTAGAATGCAATGAATACAATAGCTACTACAGCAAGTAAATATACATACATATCGATGGGTGATGTTGGTGCTCCTGAACCACCTCCTCCACTACCTGCCTTTCCTACTGCATCTGGAGTCGGAGGGATTGTATTATTTTCTTCTGCATAAGCAAATGATACAACAAAAAGCAAAAGAGCGGATACTAGTTTATTTATAGTTTTCATATTATTTATTTTAAGATTTTGGTGTTAACTACTACTCCTTTATCAGAAACCACTTTTACAACATAAGAGCTCTTCACTGAACCATCAAGTTCAATTACGAAATCTTTAGATGTGTCAACTGCTTTCTTAGAGATGATAAGTTTACCACTCATATCATAAACTTCAATATCTGCTTTTTTCCAATTTTTATCAAATCTAACGATATAGTTGCTAACTGCAGGGTTATATACAACCATAGTTCTGGAAAGTGTTATCGTATTATCTTCTTTAGTTGCTAATGAACCTTTATCAGGTGCTCCGTAATATAAACCATACGTTTTAGAGTTTACAGGAATAATAGCCCCCTGTTTTACTTCCTCTACATTACCGTTAGCTGATTTATAATAAAATCCTGTTCCTGAGGATAACTGATGAGATCCTTCAGGAATCATTTTAGTATTTTCTCTCACTTCAAATTTGTAAGAAAAAATTTTCTGAGTAACATTAGGCTCATTATAATCAAAACTATTTAATACAATTTCTTTTCCTAAGAAATCTTTCTCATTAGCTTCATTAATATATAATAAATAATTTGATTGATAATTAGGATCAATTCCTCCTGTTAGCTTTTCTTCATAAGTAACAAATGTATTTTTATCTGCTGCAGCCTGTACCGTAGTAGCTATAGAAGCTTGATGTCCCGTTGTACCGTGTGCAGATACCACATAGTAAGTTCTTCCTAATTCATTTCCATTAGCATCTAAACCAATTACTCCTAACTGTTTCACAGTTCCCGAACCATTACTAGCTACTTTACTAGCAGCAACATCATAATCTGTACCTTCTACTCTTGCAGTATTACTAAATCTTCTAAGAGTGTTAAAGTTTAATGTTTGAGGAGTATTATCTCTTAATTTCAGAATAAAAACTCCCATAGGCTTCACAACAAGATTATTGATATCTCCTACTGGTATACGGGTAACAGGATCAAATGTCATAATCAGAGGATTTGTAAATGTACTTCCTCCTCCATTTACATATTGTACAGTACCTGGTGAATATTGAACACCCCAGATATTAGTAATATTATTACCATCTGTAACAGTTCCACTTTCAACATATCCGATTTTTGATAAATCTAAATTAGTAAAGAAAGGGTTACCAAATTCATAGATGTTTTTACCGTATGTTCCAGCCCAAGAACTGGTTGTAGATTCATATTGGTCAAATAAATAGGACTTATATTGCTCAGTATAAGAATTAGTATTCGAACCATCTGGTCCGAAATTCAAACCATTACCAGCGTTAACTAAATTAACGAGGGGCTGATTAGTGAATGCTTTACCTGAGAGATTATAAACACCATTATTAGCAGCGGGTGGATTACTAAGATCAAGGTTATTGTTATTAGACCCTAACATATAATACCCGAAAGGCTGTGTAACCATGCTCCAAGGTGCTTGTGTCTCACCTACAACAGTAGCGTTGTTCCATTTTAAGATTTCATTCAGGGAATGTCTGGTAGAGTTGAAAGATTTATTAAGCTCCGAAGAAAGGCTACCTAATAATTTGTCATAGAAAGGCAGAGCAATCTGTTGGTAAAAATTACCATCACCATGCTTCCCATTTCTATATTCTTTATTTACAACACCAGTAACATTGGACTGGGATAATCCATCGATGTACAGCTGCCCATACGTAGATGTAGCGTAGCTAGCAGGGGTATTCAGTTTTAAAATGATATTTCCTCCGTCGGTTTTATCTGCACCGGCAGCGTCAATCGTTTTAAAAGCGTCTGCGCCTGATCCTACGACCATTACATTTCCGTGTACCTCCAAAAGACCCGTGCCTTTTGTCTGTACACCTCCACCACTATAAACTAGGGTGCCTTCGCTCACATACATATTAGCATTAGTGTCAACATGACATAGTATCTGCGCCTGAACAGAGTAACTAATTGCTAAAAGACCTATAGCAAATAAACTTTTTCTCATTGTATAAATTATTTGTGTGTTAATACAATCTTCACCCGCAAAGGTATTATTTTTTTCTTTAAAAAAAAAACTTTTTTATCTATTAATCAAAATATTATCTTCAGTTAATACAATCTCTTTTTCCTCTCCTATTGAAAACATGTAGTCTTCCAAGACTTTTTCGGTAGTCCCTCTCAGCCCTCTTGCTCCTAATCCTTTTTCAATAGTTTCTTCTACAATTTTTTCGATTGCCCCATCGGTGATTGCCAAATCCGTGCCATCCATTTTGAAAAGTTCCACAAATTGATTCACAATTGAATTTTTAGGCTCTTTCATAATTCTTACCAGCGTCTCTTTTGTGAGTTTATCAAGGTAAGTGATAATTGGAAATCTTCCTAAAAGTTCGGGAATTAATCCGAATGAACGTAAATCGATTGCATTAATATTTGTTAATACATACTCATCTTCATCCGTTTTATTGATTTTTTCGGAACTGAAACCAATCGCTTGCTTATTCATTCTTCTTTCAATAATTTCTTTGATTCCGTCAAAAGCTCCTCCGGCAATAAACAGGATATTCTGAGTATTCACCTGAATATACTTTTGATCAGGATGCTTTCTTCCTCCTTGTGGTGGTACGTTTACAATACTTCCTTCCAACAGTTTCAATAATCCCTGCTGTACTCCTTCTCCTGAAACATCTCTTGTAATACTTGGATTGTCTGATTTTCTTGCAATTTTATCAATCTCATCAATAAAGACAATTCCTTTTTCTGCTTTTTCCACATCATAATCAGCTACCATCAATAGTCTTGAAAGGATGCTTTCAACATCTTCCCCTACATACCCGGCTTCTGTTAAAATAGTAGCATCTACGATACAGAAAGGTACATTAAGCTCTCTGGCAATGGTTTTAGCCAACAAGGTTTTTCCTGTTCCGGTCTCTCCTATCATGATGATATTGGACTTTTCAAGCTCTACTTCTCTATTTTCGTCCTGGGCGTGAAGTAATCTTTTATAATGGTTATACACCGCTATGGAAAGTTGTTTTTTAGCCTGATCCTGTCCTATGACATACTGATCCAGAAATCCTTTAATCTCTTTAGGCTTTTTAAGATCTTCCATACTGTCTGCAGGTGAATGTCCTGACTTTGAAGCACTGTCTTTTACAATAACGTGTGCCTGCTCTATACAATTTTCACAAATAAAACCGTTCTGCCCAGAAATCAACATTTGTACTTCATTTCTTTTTCTTCCGCAGAAAGAACATTGGTTTGGATTCATATTATATAATATATATGTATATGTTAAAGAAAATCGTAAAAAATTACTTTTTTACGATTTTCTGTGTTTTAAGAATTAATAATTGAGTTTTGAATCTCTGTATATTCTTCGTTCGTTAATTTTAGTCTTTCATTTCTGAAGTTCATGTCTTCCATCTTATTTAAAGGGATAAGATGAATGTGAGCATGCGGAACTTCAAGTCCTACAACTGCTACTCCTACTCTTACACATGGAATTGCAGTTTTGATCTTCTTGGCCACCTCTTGGGCAAATCCCCAAAGGTTTTTGTATTCTTCACTTTCAAGATCAAAAATCAAATCCACTTCTTTTTTCGGAACTACTAAAGTATGTCCTTTCACCAAAGGCATTGCATCAAGGAATGCAATAAAGTTTTCATCCTCTGCAATTTTATAAGAGGGAATTTCTCCATTGATGATTTTTGTGAATATAGTGCTCATTTTTATAAAAGTTATAGATTAAATACTAGAAGTTTAGAAATGAAAGGGAGTATCAGACTATAGAGAAATGTCTAATACTTCAAAAGAAAGTTTGTTTCCGTTTGGTAAAGTAATTTCAGCGGTTTCACCTTTCGCTTTACCTAGCAATCCTTTTGCAATTGGAGTGTTTACAGAAATCCTTCCTGTCTTAAGGTCGCTTTCGTTATCTGGTACCAATGTAAATACCTGCTCTTGTTTAGTTGCATTATTCTTAAGCTTCACTGTAGTTAAGATAGAAACTTTTGAAGTATCTAATTGGCTTTCGTCTATAATTTTAGAAGTTGAGATAACATCCTTCAGCTTAGAAATTCTCATTTCAAGCATCCCCTGAGCCTCTTTAGCCGCATCATATTCTGCATTTTCAGACAAATCTCCTTTGTCTCTAGCTTCTGCGATCTGCTGAGTGATTTTTGGTCTTTCCACAGTTTCCAACTGTTCCAGCTCAGCTTTCATTTTCTCAAGGCCCTCCTTTGTTACATAGCTTGCCATAATTTTCAAAATTTAGTTTTAGTATAAAAAAATAATCCGACATTTGTCGGACAATGTTTTACGTGTTATAATCGTTTAATTTCTACAAATATATAAAAATTTAAATTGAAATGAAAAAAACTTTTTCGATATTATCTATTTTCATTTTATTGATTTTCAGTAATTTATCTATAAACTCATGCGGAAGCAGAGAAGATACGGTGAACTGCTTTCCGAACAACCCAATCAATGTTTCTTTAAATTTAAACCTTCCTGCATATAACGCATTGAATTATGATGATGGCTGGATCTACGTTAACGAGCAACAATCCGGAACCAGAGGTTTAATCATTGTTCGTGTAGGAAATACATTTAAAGTTTATGATCGAAATGCGCCTCATTTATGTCCTGATAATGATACGACCCTTGAGGTAAAGGATAATATTGCCATACTATGTCCAAAGGATGGCACCAAATGGATTTTAAGAACCGGTCAGCCATTGGATGGAGCTAAAACCTCCCTTCCCCCTAAGACTTATACTTCTTATAATTATGATCCTGCAAGCAAAACTTTAAATATTTACTATTAGAATAAAAAATGAAGATCGTTATACAAAGAGTCTCTGAAGCCCGTGTAAAAGTAGATGGAAAAATAGTAGGAGAAATAGGAAAAGGCTTAATGCTGCTGGTAGGCATTGATGAGAATGATGAAAAAGCAGATGCAGATTGGCTCGTACAGAAAATACTTAATCTGAGAATCTTTGGAGATGAGGATGATAAACTTAATCTTTCTATAAAAGATATTTCCGGAGAAATCCTTTGCATAAGCCAGTTTACTTTGATTGCAGATTATAAAAAAGGAAACCGCCCTTCTTTCATTAAAGCAGCCAAACCTGATAAAGCCGTTCCTTTATTTGATTATTTTAAAGAAGAAATGGCAAAATCCGGATTGAAAACTGAAAGCGGTATTTTCGGAGCAGATATGAAAGTTTCATTAATTAATGACGGGCCGGTAACCATCGTTATGGATTCGATTACAAAAAGCTGATAACAGAAAACTGATGATGAACAAAAATATTGTGATCGTTTATCTTGCGGTGACCTTAATTTTCCTGAGTGAAATTGTTTTAAATTTTAATAAATACAGCTATACCGGATATTATACGGATAAAATTATTAATTGGCTTTGGCTGGCTATGACTGTTTTTATCATGATTAGGTTTTGGAAGCAACAAGCCATTAAAGTATATTTTGGGTTTTTGGTAGCCGGAATTATTTTGAGCATTCTGCCCATGATGATTCCTTTTTTTGCCCTTGTCAGCCATTTTTCAACCATTGACAGCTACCAGAGGATTCAACTGGAAGACAATTATCGAATTGAGAGACATCGTCCGGGAGCATTAGCTAAACCTCGAATATCAATTTATAAACAGGAAGGTATTTTTGAAAAAGAAATAGGCAGAACCCCTGATATTGAAATTCTAGAAAAGGTTTTACAACGTTCTTCAATTGATATTCCCAGTGATGACCGAAACGAATCTATTCAGGAGGCAAGGCTCATTAATGCTAATAAAGACAGCATTGGAATTGAATATAAAATCATGAATAAGAAGCAGATTTTTTATCATAAAATTAATGGTAACCAACTTGAATATTAGTAAGGTTAAATCATCATTATATCCGAATCAAGAAATACCTTTCAGCAAAACTGAGAGGTATTTTTTGATAAAAATATGGCCCAATCCTTTACACAAAGGCAAAAGCAATTTGATTTGAAAATAAATTCACAAAAACGTGATTTGTTTTCATTTTATTATTATTTTTGATATTATCCAATCTAATTCACAACCATTTAACAAAAATAACATGAAAACAAAAATCAAACTCCTTACACTATTGGTGTTCTGTTTCTTCCTTTCATTTGGACAATCTCCATCAGATCGCAGCGCGAAACAAAATGATCTGATTTATGTATGTTTTTCAAAGAATATCTCTTCAGACAAGGATGCACTTAGTAAAAATCCGGAACTGGAAAGATTTGCCAGAGAAAATGGAATATCATTTACTTATGATCTGGGATTCAGCAGTGAAAAAATTAATGAAATGATGGCCAACAGCAGACGAAACGGAAATTCGGGGGAGTCTGTTCTAAAACTGAAAAGAATATTTAAAGCCAATGTTCCTGTTCAGAATGGCGATACTTTTCAAAGGCTAGTTCAAAGCCTTGAAAAATTCCCGGAAATAGAATATGTATCAGTAATGAGTAGCACTCCTATTGAACCACCTTTAGTTAATATGTTTGTCGCAACTCCGGATCTGGAAAGCATACAGACTTACCTGAATGACAACCCGGGAATCAATGCAAAATACGCATGGTCAAGAGGAATTTCCGGGCAGAACATCCGTATACGCGATGTAGAATATGGTTTTTACAAAACTCACGAAATGCTGACCAATCAGAACTCAATCCAATTGGAACCGGGATATTCTCCCAATTCAGGATTAGCCAATAATAATTACCGGGATCATGGAACGGCTGTAGTAAGTATTTTAGGATCCATAAAAGATAATATCGGACTTACTGGTGCTGTTTACAGTGCTTCAGAAATCAAAGGGTATATGGAATGGACTACTGTTGGGTATAACAGAGCCACTGCGGTAAGCAGATCCATCAACGCTTCTCAGTCGGGAGATATCATCCTGTATGAAATGCAGACTGGGGGAAAAGACGGTCAATATTGCCCTGCCGAATATGACAGTGTGATCTGGGATCTTACAAAGGCAGCTACAGATTCAGGAATTATCATCATTGCAGCAGCAGGGAATGGGAATCAGGACCTTGATGATCCTTTCTATGCGCAGTACAGAGCAAGAGGAAACAGCGGTGCTATCATCGTAGGTGCCGGTACTCCTAATACTACGCACTCAAAACAAAGTTTCAGTACTTATGGAAGCCGAGTGGATGTACAGGGATGGGGAAGCAGTGTTCTGGCAGCAGGCTATGGATCGTATGCAAAGTATGATAACGATAATAACAGGACTTATAATTATTTCAGCGGAACCAGTTCTGCGACACCTACTGTAGCTTCTGCTGCTGTGCTTATTCAATCTTTTTACCGTCAGACTACAGGACAGAATTTAAGCCCGGCTGCTATGAGAAACCTTTTAGTTTCTACAGGAATTCCACAGGGAGGAACTGATGTTAATAAAAAAATAGGTCCGCTTCCGAATGTAAGAAACGCTATTTTACAACTGGAAAGTAAATCTACAGTTTCAGCTAAAGCTTTACCTGCCCTTGAAGTGAAAATTTACCCTAATCCATCCAGCAATTATATCGCTATTCAGAATACTGAAGATAAAAAAATGGATATCGAAATTATCAATATGAATGGAAGATCAGTGATAAAAAGCACAGTTTCTTCCGGAGAAAAAATTAATATTTCTGAACTTCCCGTTGGTCAGTATCTCATCAATATCAATGAAAGATCAAGACGTGTTGTGGAGAAATTCACCAAACTATAAGTAAAAGGTGGGAAGCTGGAAGAATGAAGCTGGAAGTTATTTTAGGTGTATGATTACCAAAAGGATGATAAAATAATTTTCAAAAAAGATAAAAAAGTATAACAGCTATTTTTATGACCTTGATGACTTCCTCCTTCCAGCACCCATTTAAACTTTTTATTTAAAACAAAAACTCCTTTCAGTAATAGAAAGGAGTTTTTATTCTTAACTTTTATAACAATTATTTCGCAGGAACGCTGCTGAAATTAAGGGCTACTTTAATATTCATATCTGAAGATGTTTGGTTCTTCAATTCATACACTGTTCTTACGGTAAGTCCTGAGCTTTTTACAATACTATCCAGAAATCCTGTATCATTCAGGTCCAGACTCATGCTGGAAGAATTGGTAGAGATATTAGAACGGGATGCAATCAGTCTCTCCCCTGTTCCGCTGGATGAAACGTATATTTTGATTGTTTTAAATGCGCTCAGGTTTCCTCCTGAAGGAGATGCTACTGAAATCTTTGCGTCAGAGATTCTTACATCTTTAATTTGGGCATTATTATTTCCTCCGAACCACGTTTGTACATTGGTTGCGGTTGCGGTTGAAGAAACTTCTTTATCAGCAGGTACTCCTGTGGAAACTAAAACATTCGTTGTATAGGGAAATGTATTCTGAACCAGCGACTGTACGGTTCCGCAACTTACAAGTACAGCTGAGGCGGCCATTGCTGTTAGAACGATATTTTTCATAATTTTTAAATTTAAACTTCTGATGTTAATTTGCAGAAACTGTACCAAATTAATTGATGCTACTCAATGCTTACTGTAAAATGTCCTTTGGTGTTCCCTGAAGCCATATTACTTTTTCCGATAATCAGCCACACTTCTCCTTTTTCAGGAATTTCATAAGTGATTTCTCTTCCGAAAGGGCCGTCATAATTTCCATTGGGAAGCCTTATCTGATTGAATCTGATATTAAAGTCTTTCTCTTTAGTTGAAATCTTTGCTTTGATATTGGACTGTTCAAAATTGGTAAGCTTTAAAATAAGCTCCTGATCATCATTCTTAAATTCTTCTCCTAGTGTAAAAGGAAGCTGAGAGGCATCTGCTGTTCTTACAATCTGCCCTTCTTTTTCGCTTCTCATAACGCCTTTACGTAAAATCTCCTTAGTAGCAGGCGCATTGTTAATAATTGAATCTTTTTTTCTCAGCGCTACAGAATCTGCTTTATAGACAGAGTCCGGCATTTCCGTTACAATGGTTGAATCCTTTTGAGATATATCTGTTACAGCCGGATCTTTTTTACAGGAAATAATAATCAATGGAATTAACAATAAGCTTTTTTTCATAATAATTAATTTTAAGGAAGTGAAAAAGACGGAAGCTGGAGGCTGGGAGATGGAAGTTTTATAGTTTTCCATACTTCTAAAAGCCTTGTTTCATTAGAAGTTATCAATACTAAACTTCTACCCTTAACACGATCCTGGTTAATCAGTCCTTTTTAAATGCTAAAATTGTTCCAACTCTTTCAGTTTGTATTTTTAGTCTGTACAAGCTTTTCGTTATTATTTCTAATCATTTTAAAAGTGAAATACATAAAATTGAGCATAATCCCCATTAAAAGGGTAACACCCCAGGTTTTTGTATATTCCAGCGGATAAATAAGCCGCACTACAATATCGTTGAATAACCCAAAAGGATTGTTCAGAATATCCCAACTGTTCCATCTCAGGAATCTCCCCAAATACACTCCAAAGCTGCTCATAAAAAGAAAGAGGACTACAACCCCGTTGATAACTCTTTCTTTACTGTAACCAGATAGAAGTTTTTCAATATCATTAAGACTTAAGAAACCACAGATGAGCCCTGTCCAGGCATAAGAAAGGATTACAATCAAATCATACCAGATAGGAATTGTATTTCTTGCTTTTAAATGAAAAAGATCAGTCAGAATATAGGGTGAATTGGGAAAAAACAAAATCCAGACAACAATAATTACTGCGATGGATAATTTACTTTTAATATTGAATGCCAAAATAAAAGTACTTAGAAATAAAGGGATCCATGCCAGAAAAAGATTCCAATTCAGGAAGAAAAATACTTTTGTTTCACTGATATAATACCTAAAAATAGAGAGACTGAGACAAAACAAGGTCATGAATATCAGCAAAACATTCATTTTAAATCTTGGAGATTCTATTAACTTTTTCATCGTGTATTCTTGTTATTTGATGGTTTGATAATAGATGATCTTTGAAAGGAAAGATTTGGATTTTTCGGTCTTAATTTTATTCTGAACATCTCTTTTAAGCTTTTGGTTATTCTTTTCATCCGCATATTTCATCAGGCTTTCGGAGTTGAAGTTAACCGATGTCCAATGATAATGTAAATCAAAGTTCTTACGGTTTATATTCTGTGAGGTAATAAAACCGCCCCAGTTGATATAGCTGCACATCAAAACAGTTCCATAAAAGTACCACACCATGGTATTGAAAAGGAATGCATTTCTTTTCTGCCTTTGAATTTTAATAAAAGTTAAACCAAGACCTACCAGAGACAAAATCAGGAAAGCAAAAACCCCCAGTCTTTTATACGTAAAGGCATAATTGACAATATATTCATAGTTTTTAGCTGCTGCAGACAGGATAAGTACAGCATTCAAAACAATCCAGACTTTAGCTAGAACTTTCAGCAGCTTTGCTTTTGGATCAAAGTTAAATCCTGATTTGAAATAAAACATGATGACCAGAATAGCCATTATAATAGACATAATTACCGCATTAACACGCTCATGGGTTTCTTCCGAAAGCTGAATCGGTGTTTTTGAGACTTCATAAAATTGTTCATAATTATAGGTGATAATGAAAAAGACCAGCAAAATATTCAGACAAAAGAAGGATATTACTCCACTCGTTCTTTCAGCATCAAGATCAAGGAAAGAATAGGTTGACTTAGGTTCCTGAGCACTTTTATGAAAGTCATTATCTAAATAGTGATGATTTTTGTAGATCAATTTTTCAACAGCATAATTCCAGAAATTAAAAGCAATAAAAAATCCTAAAACGGAAAGACAGAAAATCTGCCAAAGATTGATATCTAATTCATAATCTGTAAAGAGAGCAGCAAAATGGTCACTTCCTGCTGCATAAATTCCAAAGAAAACGGATATAAGAACTAACGGAATAAGCACAAAAGCCATAATCTTCTGCCACATTCCCGGAACATTTCTTTGAGGCAACCATTTATCAAGCATAAAAATTCTACAAATCGAAGTACAACAGTTCGTAATAAATACCGGAATCAGAAAGAGGATTTTCATTTTTCTATTCCTTGATTTATAGCCCAGCAAAAGAAGAGAACTTGCCACGGCCAAAAATGAAGGAAAGTCTCCATACCACGCAAACGCAATCCCTGAAAGCATACTTGTAGCTGTGAGAATATAAAAAGTTCTGGTTTTGTTTTTTTCTGGTGTTTTGAAAAAATTTAGAATGGCATATAGAATTCCAAGGATTCCAAAATTCAGCCCCATATCCTGATCGTAGAACAAGATTACAAACAGGGCTGTTGTGAGAAATATATAGTGATGTGTTTTCATAAGATATAAAGTTTAAAAATTGAGTTGAGAAAAATTGATAATGATCAAAAGATATATTGCTGCAATAGGAATATTCACCAATAATAGTTTTAATGTAGAACAACGGTATCTTTCTGTTGGATAAAGTCTTTCAGATGCTCAAAATTTTGCCATAGCAAGCCTTCGAAATCCCATTCATGAAAGGCCCTCATATTCTGTCCTTTCCGGTATGCCTTAAGGTAGATTTTCATATATTCCGGAAGAATAAGGCTTCCCAGTACAATAGCTGCTAACAGATGAGCATTGAGCTTTCCGTTACCCAGCAAAAGGTATTGCATGGCAATTTCATCCTCGAAATTGGTTCCACAATCGGTGATCAGATGGTGAACATCGTGGTTTTCCATCTTGGGAATCATTGAAAACCCGTGTTTATGGTAAAATTCACCTAATTTTCTTCCCAATGAATCTTCTTTGAACTTCAGCAATTGTTTTTCATTAAACTGCCATTGTCTTTTTTTCTTTTTAAAGTATTTTCTGTAGAGTTTTTGAGTTTTATCGTACACAAAAAGCAGAAACTGAACGCGTATTTTTTTCATAGTGTATGTATTTTAAAACAAGATTTCAACTTAATTAGGATAGACAACTTACCAGTTCCCATTAGAAAATATATAAAGTCCTATTACCGCATACAGAATAGCAATAGGAATATTGATGGATAGTATGCCAATTGCTTTACCATAGGTTTTTAATCTAGGTTTGTTCACAAGCCCACAGATCAAAAAAACTAATACAAGTAATAAGTTCAGAGGAGTAGCAAAAAGGAGCAGCAGATAACCTGCAGCGGCAAATGATTCCTGTTTGAATAATCCTCCCAGAAGACAAATACTTCCGATTATAAAGCACAATCCAAATACTGATTTACTTAGGTTTATAATTTCCTGGTCTTTCATAATTTATCATTATTAATTTTATTTTTAAAACAAAGAACTTTGAATTACAAAGTAAAATTTCAAAAAAAATATAGGACTATCGTCCCAATAATTTTTCAAGGGCATCCAGATGATCTGTAAAAGCCTGTCTCCCACTTTGGGTAACACGGTAAGAGGTTTTAGGTTTCTTTCCTACAAATTCTTTTTTCACTTCAATATATCCCACTTTTTCAAGGGCATTACTGTGGCTGGCAAGATTTCCGTCTGTGATCTCCAACAATCCTTTCATTTCAGAGAAATCAACCCAGTCGTTCACCATAAGAACAGACATAATGCCCAATCTTACACGACTTTCGAATTCTTTATTGAGTTGACTTATTTTGATCATTTTTAATTTATTTATTGGGAAAACACTGCTGCCCTATTGCTCCACCACCATATTCAAGAGCCAAATTATGATTACGCAGAATATATTGGCACCCATCATTAAACATACTCCTGTCTGTATCCCGTTTTTGAAAAACATTAAAAGAATACATTCCTAACCCACTTCTTTTAAAACCTATTTTAACTGGTTCACCATCTTTAATAGAAATACAATTTGCATTATCCAACTTTTCTTTTAATATTTTAATCTCGTCTTCTGTCCAGTTTAATTCTGACTTCAGTTTTGATCTTGTTAAATCAACAACATTTATATCCCAATTTTGATAGGTCTGCATACTATTACTGAGTGGTGTAATTATTATCCTCTCCAAAACCTTATCATTTTTAAACTCTATATCAACTACTTTATCAGAAGGTTTGATTGTATAATAGTATTGAATCAAATCTTTAATTTCAGTTTTATTCTCTAAATATTCTTCTTCAAGTTCTGTGACAGAATAGTCTTTATCAAAGCCTCCAAAAGCTGCCAATATAATTAACTTAAAGATAAATCCTCCTACAATAAAAAGTCCTAGAACTGTGGATAAACCAATTAAAATATATTTTAAGCTTTTAGACATTCTATTTGTACTTTTTATGCATAATCAGTCCATAAACTATATGCAAAATACCGAACCCTACCGACCAAAAAAATAATCCCCAGCCCAGAAAGAATAAAGAAAATAACCCAAGGACTACTTCGCAATACCCCAGATATTTTACATCTGGCAAGGTGTATCTTTCAGCACTTATCAGACCTAATCCATAGAAAATCAAAGTCGTAGGAGCAATCCATACCATTAGATGATGCTCAATAAGGGCCGCACAAAAGATTCCTCCGGCAGCTAATGGAACTGCAAAGGTAACTAAAAGTCGTTTTGTAGTAGAATCCCAGATCTTCAATCCTTTCTTTTTACTTTTATGGGCGGTAAAAACATATCCACTGAAAACTGCCAGTACTAAAACTACCAACCCAGTAATAATTAACTCCTGAACCAATGCAGGTGTAAAGCTGAGCCTGTCTCCGTTAATATATTCCACTTTTTTACTTTCCATAGCAAAATAGGCATACCCGGCACCTAAAAGTGCTACTATGCCTGCCACAACTCCGGAGAGTCCACTCAAAGAAATAAATCTGGAAGACCGCTCCATCATGGAACGGATATGGGATAAATCTTCGTGATAATTTTTCGAATCCATAAAAAGAACTTTGAATTACAAAGTTATAATTTATTTTTAATCTGCAAAATATTTTTTTCCGTTAAAGTGATTTTTTAATCAAGCTCTGTTTATTATTCTTAACTTTAAGATTATCAAAAGTATATAAGCCAAAACCCCGATCATAATTCATTCATAGAAGTAAATAAAAGAATAGCGGCTCACTTTAATTATCTTATTATGACAAAAGTTTTAATTGATTATTCTCAAATATACTTACAAGAAAATATTCCTTTAAGCGAGGAAGAGGTCAATATGATAGCAACCCATAAAAGAGATTTTTTTAAAGATTTTTCAGGTGTTGTAATTGCTGTTATTATGATAACAACGCTTATCACCGCTTTTTTTTTGAAAAATGAGTTTAAGAACTTCAAATATTACCATTACATTTTATTTATTGCCGCTGCAGTAGCGCTCTATCTCTTTTTTTTAATTATTCATTGGCTTATCTATCAATACTTCAAAGGAAGATGGAAGAAGGATATTGAAAATGGTAAAAACAGATTAAAAAGTATTATTATTTCTAAACACAAAACGGAAGGTGATGAATACATCATCACTTTTGCAGGATGCAACAAAGGGGAAAAGATAAGACTTCCTGTTGAGAAAAAGGTTTATGATGAATATGAGACAGGAACAAAAGTAATAGTAACCTATTTAAAATACAGCAAGGAAATTCTTTCTCTTGATCATGATGAGAATATGAAGTAAAAAAGCCGCTGAAACAATCAACGGCTGGCTATTTTTGGATGGAATGAAAACCTATTTGGCTCTCAGTCTTTCTTTAATGGCTTCAATATTTTTCTTTGCAGAATCTTCTAAAATAAGGCTGGCACTCATGTGAATTCTTGCCGGCATCAGTTCATTAAAATGATCGGTTCCTTCCCACGAAACTTTTTTAATCAATGCTAGGGCATCACTGCTTCTTGATGCCAAGGTATGTAAGAATTTCTCAAGCTTTTCATCCATTTCCTGAATGTTGTCTGAAACAGAATGATATACATTATGCTGTTCTGCCCATTCAGCAGATCTGAAATCGGCATCAATAGCCATTGCTGAGAATTGTGATTTACCAATTTTTCTTTCTACATATGGACCGATTACGAAAGGTCCTATTCCTAAATTGATCTCTGTAAGCGCTAATGCAGCATCTTTTGTTGCAAAGCAGTAATCAGCACCACAGGCAATACCTACTCCACCACCTGTTGTTTTTCCCTGAACTCTTACTACAACAATCTTTCCGCAATTTCTCATTGCATTCAGAACTTTAGCAAAACCACCAAAAAATTTCTTAGAAGTTTCCAGCTCTTCAATGGCCAGAAGTTCATCGAAACTTGCTCCTGCGCAGAATGCTTTTTCACCTTCGCTTTTTACCAGAATAGCTTTTACCTCATCTTTAGCTCCTTCATCTAAAATAGTCTGAGCCAGTTTTTCTAAAATTGCTCCCGGAAGAGCATTGCTTTTTGGGGTTCCGAAAGTGATTTCGGCAATATTATTTTTAATTTCAGATACTACGAATTCGTTCATTTTAATTTTTATTGGATTCTTACAAAAATACTAAATACAGTGCTTTTAGAGAAACTTAATGCAGACATTTTTTCAGACAGGAAACTGGAAGAAAGAAGCCGGAAGTTACTATTGAACAACTAATTATTAGTTGTCATATTAAAAAGATCTGAATTCATTCTTAGGCAACAGGGAAATATCCCTTTAGGTAGAAATACCTGCTCTCCGATTCGGTGCTTTCTACTCTATTACAGCCCTATTATTAATTGTTCCTTTGGATTAGGAAAAACCTATAAACGGCGGAATCTGAAAAGCCATCAACAGAGTAAGAAAATTAAAAGCTAAAAAATATTTACCATGGACGAATACATTGGAATCGTTAAATTATTTGCAGGAAACTTCGCACCTAGAGGCTGGATGTTTTGTGACGGAAGCTTACTAAGCATTTCGAGAAATTCGGCACTATTCTCTATACTAGGAACTACATATGGTGGAGATGGTATAACCACTTTTGCTTTACCAAACCTGAAAGGCCGTATGGCTCTTGGTGCAGGAAATGTTAACGCTAATGAATACTATCCATTGGGAGTTATGGCTGGAACAACACAAAACACATTATTGGCTTCAAACCTACCAAGTGTTGGAGCCGGATTTCAGCTTAAAGTGGCTAATAAAAATGCCAATACATCCACTCCTGCAGCTATAACATCTATTGCTATAACAGGAACACAAGTTGGAAGGGACTTCAATGTTGTCCCAAGTTTTGTAAATAATGCAAACCCAGACACCATTATCAACAGTCAGAGTATTGCATTTGTAGGACAAAATTTACCTATGAATAATATGCCTCCTTATTTAGGACTTAATTATATCATTTGTGTTGAAGGAATTTACCCTCCACGTGATTAATATATACCATAACCTAATATTTAAAACAAAAATCATGAAAAGCACTACTATTTTTACGATTTGTAGTCTGCTCATTTCAATTTTTTCATTCGGGCAGACCAGTACAGAGCAATTTGAGACAGAATCAAATGGAAGTTCAAGCTTCACTGATAACGGGGTTATTTTTAATATCATTTCCCATGTAAGTATTTTTGATATCCAATCAAACTATCCAGGAACAGGCTGGAATGGGACAGCAAATGACAACCGTTACATTGATAATTCCAATAATACTGAATCTCCACCATCTTTTAGTATTAGAACTACTTCTAATTTATTTAAAGTAAATAAATTTTGGTTGTTTCTTTCTTCTCTGGAACTTGATCTCAATGTAACAGGCTCTATTACAGTAACCGGAAAGCTGAATGGTGTAACAAAATTTACCCAAACAAAAACGAGTGGTTTTACAACAAATATAGGTATTAGCAATGGCTATACCTTAATTGACATGACGAACTTAAATGGCCAAAATTACTCAAATATTATCATTGATGAACTTCGTATTACAGCAAATGGAGGATTTAGATATGTAGGTTTGGATGCTTTCACCTGGGTAAAAGACAGCGGTATTGTATTGAATACCACGGAATCTAAAGCTTCTAAAAAGGAGACAAGTATTTATCCTAATCCAACCAATGGCCTACTTTCAATCAATTCAGAAAAAAATTCAGAAATCAAAATTTACAATACTGATGGCAAAATGCTAAAAACGGTTCAGGTACAGAAAGGTTCTAATGAAATTAATATCTCAGAATTCCCGAAAGGAGTTTACTTTATCAAAACAACGAATGAGTCTACTAAAGTTATTAAAAACTAATTATTATAAATTCTGTCCGAACTTGTTCCCTCAAAAATTCTAATTCATGCAGACAAAATCCCTTGATTATATTAAGGGATTTGTTATTTATCTTGTCCATTTATGAAGATGTTCTATTCTTCCATTTCTTTTTAAAAGGGCTTCAAATCTCAGTTTTAATAAAATTTTACGCCCTTCAATAGTTCTGGTAAAAACAAGTTCTGATGTTCCTATAATTTTATTCCAGGTTGTATTAAAGAATTCTGCACTTTTCTTATTTTTCGCAAAAGTCTCAGGCACCGGAAAATACTGTTCATTTTTCAGAAAAAAGGATTTTTTTTCCTGCTTCAGGATATACCTTGGATTATCTATCTGAGAGACTAATTCCTGTAAAGCCTGAATAAACTGTGCATTTTCATATTGGCTGCCACCTTTCAGATAACAGAACGCTCCTTCACTACTATTGGATGAGCTTACAATTTTCAGCTGTTCAAAAGAAGTTCTTATTACTTTTTCATGAATCAGTCCATGTAAAACTACTTCTGCAAGTGCATCAAGTTGTTTCCCTACATCCCGAAACCTCCAATATTGTTTTGCAGATCTATATAACTTTCTTCCATACACCACAAAACCTGCAAGTCCAAATAGAGATACAAACAATGAAAAGGTTTTCACAGAATTGATTGCCTGTAAATTTCTGAAAATACCCAATAAGAGATTCTGCCAGAATAATAGTACCGAAGATACCATCACCTTCATCATATTTCCCGACATTTTTCCAAGATAATTCATCTTCACATCTTTCATAGCAATCATATTGATAGATGGAACCTGTATTTCTTCTACTAAAACATTTCCCTGCCCAAGAGCCTCTTCCCAACGTTTGATAAGATTATCTCTATCTTTAGCCAAAGCAAAGAATAAGTCATTAATTCCTGAAATGTCTTCGTTAGTTTCTATGGTTTTAAGATTGAGCCTTTCAAAATTGTTTTCAATGGTGGGAGTCTCTTTATTGGAAACCCCAACAAAAGTTTTGAAACGACGTTTCATAATATGGAGATCCTGACCTCCGTTTTCGTCACCAGGGTCAAAGCATACCAGATGCCAAATATTCCCAGTCTTATGGGGGATATCCTTATCTGTTCTTATAACCCTTCCTCTCATCTGATTTGAAAGAACAAAGGAGCTTATAAAACTGGCCAGGATTAAAGTATTCATTTTCGGAGCATCCCAACCTTCACCCAGCAAGGATTTGGTTCCAATTAAAATATGAATTTCCCCGCTTTGGAAAATTTCCGTAATAATGTGTACAATACCATGCTTTATTTGTTCTGTAAGACTAATGACGAGATAATCCGGATCATAACTCAAAGGTACAAGACCTATTCCGGACAGTCTTTTTTTCGTACATAGCTCTTCAAATATACTTTTTGCACTTGCAGGAATAATGACCAGACTTCCTGTAAGAATTCTTATTTTTTTCTGCTGAAAATTTTCACGTCTTAATTTTTCAAAGATCGGAATAGCTCCTATTTTATCAAGATTGAGTTTATTCTGAGTGTCATTATTTAAATACTCTTTTTTGATAAAATCGGTAAGAATAACCATTCTTAGATTATCTTTAAGAACGGAAAACTCAAAATCAGCAATGTCTTTTATTCCTTGAAGTTTACCTATACTTGAATTGAGGATCTGATTTAGGTTTTTACTATTAAAAAAACTCAAGGTTTTTTGTTCCAGAAATCCGTATCTCTTTAACCTGTTTCCAAGATCAGTACGGTGATCTTCATAATTTTTAAATTGAACCTCATCTACCAATAAATAAAAATCAAGCAATTCTTCCATCCAGAAGAAATCAAACTCAGGAATATATTTCTGCTGATCCCCAATGATCTCAAAATGGACTTCGGAAATTTCTTTTCCTCGGAAATGAAGATATATCAGGCCAGAAGTATAGGAAGATATATTTTCATAGATCCAATCTAAATTCTCCAACGGTTTTTGGTATACAGGATGCTGCTCAATAGCCCTAAGAAATACTTCATCTTTTTTTATTTCTTCAAAAAAGCCTAAAGCATGTGTATGATAATATTCAATTTTCTTTTGTTCTTCCTGAGAAGGTAATGTAAAGTGTACCAAATCCTGATGTGGACAAAGATCTCCTTCGATCATCAGCTCAGGAACAGATATTTCTGCATCTATTGGCCCATTCAACTGGATATATTTTTGCCATTCTGAACCGGAAACATCAAACGGAGGTGTGGCTGTAAGGGAAACAACAGTGGGTTCAATTTTATTTTTCAAATCCATAAGGCTTCTCCACCAAGCATTTTTCAAATGATGGGCTTCATCCAAAATAAGGGTGCCTACTTTTTGCTTCTGCAGTCGTTTTATAATTTCTGAGGCCGGAACTTTTGAAGATTTCACAACAGCTTCTCCCTCTTCTTCAGTAGTTTCAGAAGCGGAATGAATTCCCTGATAGGTTGTTACTGTAATGATTCCCGGTTTTCTGATGTCAGAAGATATCCATTCAGGAACGGTTTCTGTATTGAGGAACAGTTCACAGAACCTATGGATCCATTGATTTTTAATAGCTAATGTAGGAGCAACGATGAGTGTGGGTTTATCCAGCCTCAGCATCACTTCTAATCCGAGAACTGTTTTTCCTGAACCCGGTGGCGCAGAGACATGCAGATGATTATCTATAAGGTATTCGTCAAGATGATCCAGGAATTTCTTCTGATAAGTCCGCCAGTTGTATTTAAAGGTTGTGTTCTTAGGGAAAACATTCATGTTCACAATTTAATAAAAAACAGGATTACCGGAATTACTGGTTTTTATCTTTTAATGCTAAAATATATTTATCGATATAAAGCTGTTTCTCTTTTGATTTGTATTGCTGGATATACCGTGGATGTTCCAGAACAGTCATTGTATCGAAAAGTTGAGTTTCTTTATTGATTTTTGAAATAAATTCGGCATTCTTTTTACCTAAAACAAAGACTTCTGAGGTATCCAGATTCAGGCTGATATGCTTTTTTAATGAATCAATCATAAAGTCTTTCACATCCTGAAAAAGATCTTTATCATCATAATAATTGGCATTGAGCGATCCATTCTTTGTCTTTCTGACAATGGCTAAAGGAAATGGTGAGTTGATATAAATATCTTTATAAAACAGATCTGCACCTCCATAGTCTGCTATCATATCATACATAAACACGGAGGAAACTTCATGGGTATGGGCAGATTTCATTTCTATTCCACATACACTTTCAAGCCTCTTGGTATCTGTAAACGGAACTCCTGTTACGCCCGCTCCATGGCGGCTGGGATTAATTCCAATAATCAATTTTCTTTTGTTGGAGTCATTATAATATTTGTGATAAAACTTTTGCATCACCTGCATTGTCTCCGGATTATCCAGATACGGATTCAATACTTCAAAACCATTGGGAAGGCTTCCTAAGTAGGTAAGGTTTTCATTGAATTCAATAACCTGTTCTGCAAAAGTTTTATTCATAGAAACTATTTTAGAAAAACAAAATTATCCGGCTGATCTGAATCTTCATCTTCTTCCTCCTCGTCTTCATCATATTCTGACAGCTCTAATTCAATATCAATAAAATGAATATATAATCCACATAATTTGTTCTGTTCATCATAGGCAAAGTAAACAGGATACACTCCATCTCCTATTCCACTTGCAAATATTGGGATCTGATATTCTGTATTAGGAACTGTCCAATTAATCCAGTCACCCAGGTCTCTTTGGTTTCTTGGATTTTCTTTATAGCTTTTTGCAAAAAGTTCAGCAAAATAGTCATCGTAAATATTCTCTACATCCAGTTCTTCAATAAATTTATCCACATGAGGTACCACTTCAGGATCGGTAATACAAGCTAAACCAGCATCTACATTAAACCCGAAAAAAGCATCCTCATTAGTATCGTCAATATTTTCAAGGCCAATTAATGCTTCTCTGTAAAGAACAGGCTTTTCTTTAGTAAACTCTACTTTTGCAGCGGCATACCGATCTCCCCAATCCTCCAATTTTACCACAGCAATGGTTACAGGAAAATTTCCTTTGGGAGTCTCAACAAAAAAAGGTTGTTCCTTCTGGTTCAGATATACAAGAGGATCTCTTACGACTACTTTTCCTGATGGCAGGGAAACATTTCCTATTTCCATAACCTCCATCTTCTGATCCATGATTTCATCTGAGGTAAAATAGGTTTCAATATCTACAGGAGATATCAATTTGTCTTTTATCTCTTCCCATTTTTGCATCCAGCTTTCATTCATTGTTGCTTATTTTTTGAATTGATTTTAATCTTGAAAATAACGAATAAATGCAATGCGATCAAATATAGTTGAGTGTTTTAACAAAAGATTATTAAAACAAAGCAGCAAATCTGATGAAATGCTGCTTTACCTATTTTAAATTTTAAAGATTAATTAAACTAAGAACTTGCACATATAACACATGCAGCTCCAAGGTTTGGCCATCTTCCAGGAATACAACAAACTCCCGGAGGACAAGAATGAGGAGTACAATTCCATATTGGTCCTGCTCCTTTAAGAGATCTCAATTCATTTCTTGAAAGTTTTTTTAAGTTTTTCATAGCAATTAGTTTTGATATTCTCTCCTACTCTATATGCTTTTCGGATTTCGCCTATTAAAGTCATTTCCTAGCAAATATTTTATATAATAACCTGGTATTATAAAAGTTACCCATCCTTGTCAAGGTAAAAAAAATCCCTTTAAGCAAAAACCTAAAGGGACTATAAATTTATATTTTGAATTAAATTAATCCAAATTGTTCAAAATGATGGGTAAAATGCTTCTTATGCATCAGTTCCCACATTTCTTTATTCAGTTTTCCGAATACAAAGTTCATGTGCTCTGCCTGTGGATTTTCTTTGTAATACACTACAAATCGTTTCAGGTTATCAACAAATGATTGTTTGGCAGCTTCCAGATTCTTGTGGATAAGTTCCGGAAGGGAACCATCCTGTGGTAGGAACGGAGCTGTAAAGTCTTTCGGCATTGCTCTGTGATTATAAAGAGAATCCTGCCATTTTTCAAGATGTTCTTCAGGAGTGAAGCATTTCTCTGCTTCTGGTTCTCCCAAGCTTACCAACACTCCTTGTTCTAAGTGCTCAATCATTTGTTGTGGAGTCATTTTACCCCATAATGCAGGAGTACTTTCTGTTAATCCACTTAATATCTTCTGAACATTTTTCACATTCAGATCAATAAATGGAGATTGTTTTGCCACCAATGTTAAGATCGTAGCTACACAAACTACCTCATCTCTTTGGTTGATTACTTCTACCAACCATTTTACTACGCCAGAAGGAATATTTCTTCCTTTTACCCCTCTGTTGATTTTTTCTTTTGCTGTTAAATAAACCGTAATGGTATCTCCAGCATATACTGGCTTGAAGAAACTACATTCTTCTAATCCATAATTCGCGATTACAGGTCCTTTTTTACCGGAAACAAATAATCCTGCTGCTGCTGAAAGGATGAAGTATCCGTGAGCAACCGTTTTATCAAAAATAGTTCCTGTTAAGCTTGTAGCATCTGTATGTGCGTAGAAGTGATCCCATGAAACATTTGAGAAGTTTACGATATCTGCATCAGTAACGGTTCTTCCTGCTGTTTCTAAAGAATCTCCAACTTTAACTTCTTCAAAATATTTTTGGAAAGGATGCTTATCTGAGAATTTTTTCTCTGCTCCCTGTTGATAAATCTTGGTAATAGCTTTCAATACATCCGGAGATCCCTGAATAGCTGTTTTCTGTAAGAAGAAATGAAGACCGCTCAAACCTCCCATTTCTTCACCGCCACCTGCTCTACCAGGTCCTCCGTGCATTAGTGTAGGAAGCGGTGAACCGTGACCTGTACTTTCTTTAGCATTATCTCTGTTTAACACAAAGATTCTACCATGTTGGGAAGCCATTTTCCACGAAGTTTCTGCGATAAAGTTTTCATCATGAGAAACAATAGATCCTACCAAGCTTCCTTTTCCTCTTTTTGCCAAAGCAGCTGCTTCTTCAGCATCTTTATATGGCATTAATGTAGATACCGGTCCGAACGCTTCTACATCGTGAGAGATATTTTTTTCGAAAGGTTTGTCATTCAGGAATAATTTAGGACTCATAAATGCTCCATTTTCATAACTGGCATCTACTAGTTCATGCTTCCCATCGTATACAAGTTCCGTTTCTGATTTTAAGATATTTACTTTTCTTAAAACTTCTTCATATTGCTGTCTTCCCACCAAAGATCCCATTCTGGTTTCTCTGCTTAGTGGGTTTCCAATCTTCGTTTGGTCTAAAGCTTTGGACAAAGCATTCTGAACATCTCCAATTAAATGTTCCGGAACAATAATTCTTCTGATCGCTGTACATTTCTGACCTGCTTTGGTTGTCATTTCGTTACGAACTTCTTTGATGAATAAATCAAATTCAGGAGTTCCCGGTTTAGCCTCTAATCCAAGAATTGAACAGTTCAGTGAATCTGCTTCCATATTGAAACGAACGGCATTTCCTGCCACAGATGGGAGTGACTTCAGTTTTCTTCCTGTAGTAGCAGAACCTGTGAACAGAACTGAGTCTCCATCCTGAACATAATCCAGGATATTTCCGGGTTCCCCGCAAACCAATTGCACTGCTCCTTCTGGTAGAACACCACTTTCAATCATATCCTGGAATACAACATTCGTAAGATAAGATCCGAAAGGAGATGGTTTCACAATAGACGGTACTCCTGCTAACAATGATGTGGATAGCTTTTCTAACATTCCCCAAACAGGAAAGTTATAGGCGTTGATCTGTACAGAAACGCCTTCACTAGGGGTTAAAATATGAGTTCCCAAATGAGTTCCGTTGGCAGAAATCTTCTGAGTATCTCCATCTACCCAAAACGGAGTGTTAGGAAGCATTCTCTTTGCCAATCCAGAATAAGTGAAGAACGTTCCGAAACCTCCTTCAATATCTACCCAAGAATCAACGTGAGTAGCTCCTGTTTTGTATGATAATTCGTAATATTTTTTCTTTCTCTCTAACAGGTAAAGTGCTACTTTTTTCAACATTTCTCCACGGTCATAGAACGTCATTGAAGAAAGGTTTTTATATCCTACAGTTCTACCATAATCAAGAGCTTGCTCAAAGTTAAGCCCTTCTGTATCGGAAATAGCTACCTGCTCTCCTGTTACGGCGTTGTATAGAGGAATTCCGGCTCCCGTTCCTTCTACCCATTGTCCATAGATATAGTTTTTTAGTTTTTCCATATAATACTTAATTTAACAATGCATCAGTCTAACAGTTTACCAATGAGACACTTCGCTTTGCTCAGAATGACAAATGGCTGTTATATTTTTACATTGGTATTTTGTTACATTTACAATTATTTCGGTTCCTGATACGGAAACAGTTTTACCAATCCTTCATATAAACTTCTGTGAAGAATGGTTGCATGGTTGTCTGTTTCCATCATTTTATATTCTACTGTCCAGTTTTTCTTTCCTGCTTTTTTCAAAATATCATAAAAATTTTCTGCATCTTTTATCATCACAGGATGCTCTCCTTTTCCTACAGAAACATAAACAAACTTTTTAGTATCCGAAGATTTTGCAAGCAGTTGAGGAGCTTGCTTTAAAAGGCTTTCATCATCCCACCATAAACTTGGGCTAATGATGAAATAATTGTTGAACATTTCAGGTTTCTTCAATAAAATTTCTGTGGCTAAAAGTCCGCCAAGAGATTGTCCGAACAGATATTTTTCTGTTGTTTTGAACTGACTTTCCACATAAGGTTTCAATTCTTTTTCAAAAAAGGTGATAAACTTATCTGAATGTCCTGTTGTTGGATAGTCTTTCTGTAAATCCTTCAGATCTGTATGGAAAGTAAAATCTCTTTTTCTGTCTATATTCGCAATTCCCACCACGATAGTTTCCGGCATGGAATACATTTGATTAAAGAACTGCACCAGCCCTGTAACATGGATAAAATCTTCATTCATACTTCCATCTAAAAGATAGATGATAGGGTATGATTTTGCTTTATCAAAATTTTGAGGAAGATAGATGTTTAATGTTCTTTCTTCATTTAGAGCTTTGGACTTAATCGTCCTCACTTCTCCTATCGTAAGCGGTTTAGTAGTAACAGTCTGTGCTGAGACCATAGAATTTACCGCCAACATCATACTGCATACAAGAGCAATTTTCTTTATCATATTTAATTTTGAAAGGTTATTATTTCACATCATCCCAGATGCTGTAATCAACAATTTTTGTAGGGATTTGCTGAACATATTCTGTAAAAGGTTCACAGGGCAGGATAGCTTCTTTTCCTTCTCTAGCCAATTCCTGATATAGTTTTGTTCCTTCTGTTTTCCAATGGATCATTTCATCAGAAACATCACGGATAATTTTTGCAGGGCTACCTACAATCAGTTTTCTACGGTCACATCTGAAGTTCGCAGGAACAAAAGCCAAAGCTCCAACAATACTTTCGTCACCGATATAAGCTTTGTCCATCACAACGGAATTCATTCCAATCAAACAGTTCTTTCCGATATGTCCGGAGTGAATAATCGCTCCATGTCCAATATGTGCTGATTCTTCCAAAATGGTTTCTATATTGGGGAAAACATGAAGCGTACAGTTCTCCTGAACATTGGCTCCGTCTTTAATGATAATTTTTCCCCAGTCACCACGGATCACCGCATTGGGACCGATATAGACTTCCTCACCAATTTCCACGTTCCCGATAATCACTGCTTGTGGATGAATATAAGCAGAAGGTTTTATAATGGGACGGATTCCGTGATATGAGTAGATGTTCATATTTTTTAATTTGAAAGTTTGAGAATGAGTTAATTTGAAAATTAATAATGTCATTAAACATTTTCAAATTCTCAAATTAGCTCATTTTCACATTGATTATACTTTTTCAATCACCATTGCATACCCTTGTCCAACACCGATACAAAGGGTACATAGTGCATATTTTTTATCCTGTTTCTGAAGTTCCATGGCTGCAGAACCGATGATTCTAGCTCCGGAAACTCCCAGTGGATGGCCAATTGCAATGGCACCACCGTTTGGATTTATTCTTGCGTCATCATCCTGTAAACCTAAGCTTCTTGTTACGGCTAATGCTTGTGCTGCAAAAGCTTCGTTTAGTTCGATGATGTCCATATCTTCCAGTGACAGGTTTAATCTCTTTAATAGTTTTTGAGTCGCTTCTACAGGCCCAATCCCCATAATTCTTGGCTCTACACCAGCTACAGAAGAACCTAAGATTTTAGCTTTTGGTTTTAATCCGTATTTTTTTACAGCTTCTTCACTGGCTAAGATCAGAGCTGCTGCTCCATCATTCATTCCTGAAGCATTTCCTGCTGTTACGGTTCCTTCTTTTCTGAAAGCCGGACGAAGTTTTCCTAGTCCTTCCATAGAAGAAGTTGGTTTAATAAACTCATCTTTTTCAAAAACGATTGGGTCTCCTTTTCTTTGTGGAATTTCAACTTTCACGATTTCTTCCGCCAATCTTCCGCTTTCCTGAGCTTTAGTGGCTTTTTGTTGAGACCAAAGGGCAAATTTGTCCTGATCTTCTCTGTTGATCTGGTGCATGTCTGCAAGGTTTTCCGCAGTTTCACCCATTCCGTCAACGCCATACATTTCTTTCATCTTCGGATTGATAAATCTCCATCCGAAAGTGGTATCATACATCTGACTGTCTCTTCCGAAAGCTGCACTTGGTTTAGACATTACATATGGAGAACGTGTCATATGCTCCACTCCACCTGCAATGTAAAT